>JAHEAA010000008.1:41609-53811 GCA_019721035.1 Candidatus Sysuiplasma acidicola | reverse complement strand
GCACTCGGCAATACCCTCGGCAGACTCCTGGAGGACAGAGTAAGGGACAGAACAGAAGACTATGCAGAGAGAGTTGGCTGGAAGATATCGACGAGGATTGTCAGCGGCGGGGAAGAAGTTGACATGCTCGTGAAGGATGGCATCTCGTTTTTTGTCGAGACGAAATCTCATGCCGATTTTGACTCGCTTGAACAAATCACCAGAAAGGCGAAGAAACTGAAAATGCCCGGAATGCTGGTTGGAGAGAGGATAGATCGCGGCGTCATGAAAGAGGCAAAAAAGAGGAAAATACTCTGCCTCAACCTGTATGAATTAAGAAGCGCGCTGCAGTCCGGCCGAATCAAGAAGTTTTATTCTAAATGATGTGACACTCTCTTTTTCCAGTGCGCATGAGATGCGGATCCGGCTCAATTTGGGCTGCAGCAAAGAAGCCGTGAACGCGCTTAACGTCTGCGGTGCTGCTGGTCAGCGTAGTAATTGAGCTGATCACCGACTATGTCGAGGACCGAATGCGATGTGGAATAGCCAAGTTTCCTGATGCTTGACGTGTCGGAAAGAAGGATAGGCACATCCGTCGGCCTGTACTTCTCTTTGTCGAAGACGACGTCGAACTTTCCAGTATCCGTCATCACCCTGAAGCCGCCGTCTTTCAGGCTGAAACTGAATGCTTCTTCGAGGAGCAGCCTGTCGATCTCGGTGCCTTTCCACTTCTTGCCGAACAGCGATATCTTCGTTTCAGCAGTAGGATCCTTCAGTTTCCTGCCGCCCTTCAGCGTTTCGATTGCGCGGACATTCATGCCTGCGACATCGAAGCACATGAGTATGTATGCGGCAACTGAATTTGTCCTTTCAGAGCCAATGTTGTATGCCTGCCCCTTTTCGCCCTTTTCCGCAAGGAGTCTGTAACCCCTGACCATGTCGTCAATGTGCGTCCAGTCCCTGAACGCTTCCACATTGCCGATTGAGATGCCGCCTGCCTCCCCCCTCATTATGGCGGAGACCTGTCTGGCTATCGATGCAGTGACGAAATACGACCCCCTCCTCGCACCCTCGTGATTGAAACCCCTTGAAACGACGTTTTTCAGTCCGTAGCTCTGTGCGTACTCTATGGAAAGGTATTCGCCGAACACCTTCGTAACAGCATATGGCGAAATGGGCCTCAGCGGGTTGGTTTCCGCAATGGGCACTTCAGGATACTTAACTACGGGCGGAAAGATTCTGCCGCTGTTTTTTTCAAACCTTTCAACCTGTTTCCTTGAAGTTGCAACAAAACCGTACTCTTCACTCGAGCCGGCGAATACAAGCTTTGTGGAATTGCCTGACTTGAGTCTCATAGCCTCAAGGACGTTTGCCGTACCAACAGCATTGGAATTCACAACCTCGAGCGGATTGATGAAAGATCTGTGCACAAAACTCTGCGCCGCAAGATGGAACAAGATGTCCGGACGTGCCGTGTCGAAAGCCATAAGCAATGAAGTAAGGTCCTCGACGTTGCCTTCAATCTTCTTCACCTCATTCTGGATGCCCAGTTCCTGCAGACCTCTGTTCACATCGCCATCAGCACGCCTCCTTACCAGGCCGTAAACCTCGTCTCCGCTGTCGAGGTACGATTTGGCGAGGTGCGGTCCGACGAATCCTGATATGCCCGTAATGAGTACTCTCTTCCCCATTGAAACATCTCTTAAGTCTCAGTGAAGACAATGTTACTGAAATAGATCGCGCACACGCGCACCCGATGGCATTCTCTCCGGAACAGGAAATATTGAAAAGTCTTCAGCCCGCAATCGTCACCGTTATTAGATCGCAGATGTTTCAGTTTAACGGGGCCGGAGAATGGAACAGAAACTCAAGACAGAATTAAACTTCATAGATGGCAAGTGGAGGCCATCGTCGGATGAAAAAGTCATGGATGTCATTGAGCCGGCAAGCGGCGCTGTCATGGCGAAGGTGCCTCATGCCACAATGGATGATCTTGGCGAAGCAATCGATGCTGCAAAGACAGCATTCGACCGCGGTGTGTGGTCGGGCAAAACACCCGCGGAACGATCTCTCATACTTCTGCGATTAGCGGACGCCATAGAGGAGAACAGGGATTATTTTTCGGCGCTGGAATCGCGGAATGCAGGCAAATCGATGAAACAAACGGCAAACTATGATTTGCCGTATCTGATTGATAACATCAGATTCCTCGCTGGTGCTTCCCGGGATATTCAGGGCAAGGCAATGGGTGAATATACAGAGGACGGCACGAGCGCGGTACGGCGCGAGCCAATAGGGGTTGTCGGAGTAATAACTCCCTGGAATTATCCGCTCATGATGGTTGCATGGAGGGCCATTCCGGCACTGGCTGTGGGAAACACCGTTGTAATCAAACCGGCGAGCTATACGCCGTTGACAACCCTGCAACTCGGAAGAGTAATGCAGAAGGTCGGGATTCCGGACGGAGCAGTCAATATAATAACAGGACCGGGGGGAGAGATTGGGCATGGTCTTGCATCGAGCAAAAAAATTGACATGATCGCATTCACAGGCAGCGAGGAAGTCGGAAGAGACATTTCGAGCCTTGCCTCCGTGAATCTCAAAAAGGTATCTCTCGAGCTGGGCGGCAAAGCACCATTCATAGTCTTTGAAGACGCAGATCTCAATGCAGCAGTTGAAGGCGCACTGGTCGGAGGACTTGTCAACAATGGACAAGACTGCGCCAACTCGACCAGATATTATGTGCATGAAAGTCTGATTTCAAAGTTCGAGGAACTGCTTGTCAGCAGGCTCAAACAGGTCAGAATAGGCCATCCAGCGAATCCCGTAACAGACATGGGACCGCTGATATCAGGCGCACACAGAAAAAGAGTTGAAGGCTACATAAGAAAGGGTGTTGAGGAGGGCGGCGAACTGAAGTGCGGAGGAGATGAGCCCACCATATCCGGGCTGGAAGGCGGCTTTTTCCTCAGGCCTGCAGTAATAAGCACTGAAAATGAAGAATCAGCCATAGTCAAAGAGGAGATTTTCGGGCCGGTTTTCACAGTGCTGCCGTTCAATGAGTATAATGATGTGATTCAACGCAGCAACGACGTGACTTACGGTCTGGGTTCATCCGTCTGGACCAGAGATGTCACCAGGGCGGTGAGAGCAACCAGAGATTTGCGATTTGGCACAGTGTGGATAAATGAGCACATCGTTGTGCCTTCTGAGATGCCGTGGGCGGGTTACAAACGGAGCGGACATGGTGCGTCTCTATCCTCTTATTCCCTCGAAGAATTCACATATGTCAAGCATGTATACTTCGACACCACCGGAAAGCAGAGAAAAAGCTGGTATTACCAGGTCTTGGGCGATGTTTGATCGAAAAGAGCAGACAGCGGATCGGTCATCATCGAGGCGGTTTGATGCCTTTGAGCCTCTCGCGTATCTCGAGGAATTTCCTGTAATTTCCAATGTGCGCATTCAACGATGGAGAGGCAGGCAGGACAGTGCCGGCATCATGAATGAATGCACTTGCATCGGCCAGGTAGTCTGCAATGGCGCCCGTTGACTTCAGTGCTATGATCGCCGCTCCCAGTGTGCCTGTGTCATAATTGCTTATACGATAATTCACACCAGAAATCGTTGAGGCTATGGAGCCTATCAGTTTCTTTGTCAGACCGCCGCCGGCGACTACTTCATCTATGGCACCATCCGCGATTTCGATGAGATTGTTAAACATATCGGCTGAAAGATATGCCAGCGCATGCACAATTGAAGTGGCCATGTCCGCTCTGGTGGTGGTCGGGCCGAAGCCGTAAAACCCTCCACGAATATCCGTATCAAAGATCGGGCATCTCTCCCCCTGAAGATAGGGGATGAAAATCAAGCCTGTTGGAGAGGACCCAATCTCATCAACGTCTATGTCCATATCGAAAACACGCTTTGCAAATTCAAGAAGAGTGTAGTATTGTGAATTGCAACCGTTTATGAGGTACCTGCCGGAGAAATAAAGATCACAATACAGCCTGTCGGTAACCACGGGTCTGCGGGAAACGAAACCGGCACACAGAGTCGAACCGTTTGATGCGAAAATGTGATTTTCGGCAGTGCCGATTGAGCCGAGAGCTGAAACCATTGTGTCAACGGTACCGATGCAGAGACTTACTCCGTCGACTTTCCTCGAGTATTCAGGCTGGACGAGTTTCGGCAGCTTGTCCCGGATGCCCAGATGTTCGACGAGACTGCCCCACCAGGCTCCTGAAGGGACGTCAACGAGTCCCCATTCGGCGGCAGTGGCGATGTCCTGTAACGGCTCTCCACCTTTGTTCCTCAACATCTTGTTAAAGAGAAAACCATTAAGATCGACGAAGTGAGCGGCCTCCCTCATTTTATCCTGCATGTGATTCCTGCACCAGAGTATCTTTTGGGGGAACATCTGCACGTTGAGCGGGTTCAGCGTGTGTTTTTTGAAATCGAATGAACCGACTTCACCGAACAGTTCTGAACCGGCGAGAGAGTTGTAAGGGATGCTCAACAGGGATTCGAAGTTGGAGTCTACGGCAATCATGATTGGAGCCATGCAGGAGAGTCCAACCGCAGAAACGTTTTCGCCTGCCATGCGGTGGAACTGTTCCTTGAACATTGTGAAAATGCCGTTCACGTCTACAGTATCCGGCCTGACAAAATCATCCGGATACCGATTCTTTCCGGCATCCACAACCTGTCTTTCCCTGTAGTCGTAAATGGTCCATTTCATAGAGGATGAACCAATATCAATTCCACCGACGAGATGACCTGAATTCATATAAATGCAACAGCGTGATGACCGTATCAGTTGCCTGAAATGAAGCCCCACTACTTCATAGATGTTACGAGACTGAAAACATGCAGCAGACTGTGCCGTACGGAGCAATCAGGAGGATGACGGATTCACCACGCATTTCAATCCCTTCAGCTCCTTCGAATACGCCATTGCTTCATGAATTTCGGTAAGAGTAAACTTCCTGGTTATCAGACCCTTAAGGTCTATTATTCCGGAGTTTACGATATTGGCGGCGAGAGCATAATTGCCTGTGCTCGTACCGGAGGAGCCTGTCAGTGCAAACTGGTTGTAATGTACCTCGTTCATTGTTATTGGAAGGGCAGAGTCGTGTATGGAGCCGCCGAAAACAAGGAGACTGGTACCCTTTCCCATGATTTTCTTTGCTTCACTCATGGCATCCATGTTTCCGATAGTGATGTCGATGAGGTCTACACCAGTCTCCCTGAGCCGTTCTATCGCTGATTGGCCGTTGCTCGGGTTGATTGTCATATCAGCGCCGAAGGACGAAGCCATCCGGAGTCTTTCAGCCGAGAGTCCGATTACAATCACATTGCCTACCTTTTTCACTCGTTTAAGCAGCTGAAGATGTATCAGCGCGTTGGGCCCGTCGCCTATCACGACTGCATTTTCAATGTGGTCATAATGGACAAGGTTCAGGCAATGAACACTGACGGCAACCGGCTCCATCAGCGCACCTTCATCGAAACCGATATCGTCGTTTATGCTGTAAACCAGACCCTTATCGATAAAATCCTTCGGGATTTTCATAAACTGTGAATATCCGCCGTCGATATTCACTCCAAGGCTCGTCATATTGGGACAGAGGTTCTGAAAGCCTTTCTTGCAGGTCACACACACCAGACATGGACTGTCGGCAGCAACGTTGACACGCTGACCCGCTTTCAGCTGATGAGCACTGGAATCGCGAATCACTCCGGAAACTTCATGGCCCAGTATAATGGGTGGCTTGATTGACGAAGAACCAAGAAAAAATGCCTTGACATCTGTGGGGCATACGCCCACAGACATGACCTCCAGAATCGCCTCGCCGGAGGTCATAGTTGGCATCGGGCGATCTTCAGCAACCAGGCTATCCTTGCCATAATAAACTGATGCTTTCATAGAGATAGCACTTCGGTACCAGCAATAAATTTTCGCTGATTCTCAGTCGGCCAGGACAGCAACCGACGTTCAGTCTATAAATTCCTCCTTGAGCATCTCGGTAGAGACCGTCCTTTCGACATATGATTCCCCAAGCGAATGGTTCCTGTGTTTCACATAGACATAAATGGCGCTTACCAGCATTGACAGCAGTACGAATATCAGTCCGCCGAAGTAAGGTTCGGTCAGCGATTTGTAACCCTCGTAGAACGAATAAACGAACAGTATTACTGCACCGGCAGGCGCAACCACCGATGTCAGAAAACTGCGCAGCTTGAGTATGCTGATTCCCTTCTTTTTGAGATAGAAGGCAAGGCTGACATCCGGTATTATGTGATGCACGAACCAGAATGCGACTGCCATGCTGCCCGACAGAAACAGCGCATCAAACGCACCCTGGCTCAGACCATACAGGCTTATCATCAGCGCCTCATCAATCACTGTTGCTACTATACCCAGGACCAGATTGACCATTGCTGCGTTTACAGGTATACCCCTGGATGAGAGTTTGGTGATACGTTTGGACTTGAAGAAGCCGTCTCTGCCCATGGAATATATCAGCCTCGCAGTAGTCATGCCCGGGACGAAACCTCCGAATCCCTGGCCAACCAGTGCGACCACAATGAATAGCATCGCGGCCGGCAATCCGAGATAAGGCAGGTATGCTGCAAGTCCGGGGCTCAGTTCGCTCGAAAGTTTTGAGGCATTGTTCAGGCCGAATGCGACGACCTCGGAATAAATTGCTAGAACGCCAACCACTGTTGGAATTATCACGCCGATAACTATGGCTTTCCAGACGTCTTTAAACGGCGCTTTTCCCTCTTCTGCAAAAAAGAGGGGAACGCCATATCCAGTATAGAAAAGAAAACCGGCGAGTATCACGCCAAGAAACAGTCCGCTGAGACCGCCCGGAGCCACCGCCGGGTTAAAAGCGGAAATGCTGTTGTAAGGAGATTTCACTATGACGACAGCCGAATAAATGACAAGTATCACTACCTGGGCGATGCCTGATATAATAACGGCTTTTGCCGAAATAGAAAGGTCCAGCACCGTTACCAGAAACATTCCGAACATGAAAATAATGGATATTGCAATAAATGCCCATACGGGTAAAATTATTGAACTGACATAAGTCAGAGATGAATATACCACGTAAGCAAATGCGGTGGATGTCAATACATCGAACGAGATGAAATATAGCAGATTCTGCATGCCAACGAATTTGCCGACGGCACGGCCGAAACCCATCTCAGCAAGACCGTAATAACCGCCCGCAAATGATGCAATCCTGCTGTATTCGAGCACAGGTATTGTTGCAAGCAAAATGAGTACGGCACCAAATATCGGAATAAGAGGAGCGGCAAACCCTCCGAATGTAACGGCAGCGGCCGCGTTCGAGACTGCCATGGCCATCGGATAAATGGCCGCAACAGTGAGAAATACCATTGCCCAGAGTCCGACTTTATTCTTGTGAAGATTTTCGTTTTCTTTCACTGAATGAACCCCCGATTTCCAACCAGATAAAGATTAGCACGGTTTAAACGTTTGCATGAGCACTTGACCGACTCCGACTCGGTTAAATTTAATACACGCAAGTTCATCGATCCAAATCGGAAGTGAACACGGTGTCTTACGGCAAATTTCACAGATTATCACGGTTGTTCGGCGAAAGAGAAAGAATACTGATAATGGCCATGGATCATGGCGTTCCATATGGCGACGTGTTTGGAAGCGAAGGCATTGAGGGACATCTGAAGAAGGCCGTAGGCCTTGTCGATGCGGTTATTTTGAATAAGGGAATAGTCGACACAATAGACAGTACACTCCTCAACAGATTTGAACTCGTATTCAAGTTGAACGGCATTACATCCTATTCTCCGGATCCGTATAATCTGGTTATGCTTTCTGATGTGGAGCAGGCAATGTCATATGACCCCGCGGCATTGTCGTACGAGATGTACCTCGGCACCAGTCATGAGCATGAAAGACTTGGTGAGCTGAGCAGCATAATCAGGATGTGCAGCAGGTTCGACGTGCCGCTAATCAGCCACATTTACCCGAATGAAGAGAAGAAGGACCCGAAGATAATATCGCACTGTATCAGGCTTGGACTGGAACTTGGAACAGACGTTATCAAAACATTCTACTTCGAGGGAATGAAAGAACAGCTCTCAAGAACGGCCAGACCTGTAATAATTGCTGGCGGACCGAAAATGGCAGATCAGGCAGATGTTATTGACTACATCAGTCGTGCCGTAAAAGAGAATGCGGCAGGCATAGCAATGGGTAGAAATCTTTGGGGCTGGGGAAAGAGTACTCCGGCACTGGTCAGGAAAGTATCGGAAATAGTTCATGAGCAGAGAAGAACCAGACAAGTATGATATATAGCGCATAAAATTGGTCAACGTATCACGCGCCTGATCCAAATAAACAGCCGTCATTACGCTTCGGCAATCGGAAGTCTTACGCAGTTATGGCGACACTGGAACGAACTGCGTGAAAACGATAGTCTTCAGAGTTCCGCAAGGAATCGCAGACTGGCGGCATAATATTCGGAGTCTATTTCGAAACCCACGCACGGCACGCCGAGCCTTTTGCACGCTATCGCCGTATTGCCTATGCCCATAAAAGGATCCATAACCCTTTTGGTTCTCGAAAGGCCGTGCAGCCTTATGCACATCTCCGCTATTTCAGGAGGAAAACTTGCCGGATGCGGTCTGTCGTTCTCTCTGGAGTTGATAGTCTTGTAAGGCACATACCATGTATTGCCCCTGCAACGCAGATTCCTGCCCTCGCGATTCCATCGTTCGATGTTGCTGTCATCCTTGTAAGGCACACCGATGGCCAGCCTGTCTATCTTCACCATGTTGGATTTGGTCAGATGAAAAATGTATTCATGGGCATCGTTGAGAAAACGATCGCTCTTGATGGGTTTGAAGTGCCCGACGTTTATCTCAGTCTTCGTGCCATAGCTTTCATTGACCACATATATCGACTTTATCCAGTGTATGACATTCTGAAGGTGGAAGTGTTTCCCCAGCATCAGCACGACTTCGAACGGGCCCCATGGATTCGATGGAGAAGAACCGATGTTCAGGAAGAATGAGCCGGACTCTGCCATTTTCTCCTTTAACTTCAGCGCAACTGATTCCAGCCACGCAATGTACTCGGCGCGCGGCACAGTGTCATCGTAATTGCCGTAGGGCGTTCCGATGTTGTAGGGCGGCGATGTGACGACAACATCAATCGTGCCGTCGCCCACCATATCCATGCCCCTGATGCAATCAACATTGTGCAACTCGATTGAGCTCAGATCCGGTCCAGTTTCTGATGTTAAGCGCAATTGATGGCTCTTCCGGTTCAGTCCATCAATTTCCGATGTGTTATCGGTGACCACTGTAACTTCCTCTCCTCCTGCTGAACTGCGGGGCGGCCCATTGTCTTTTCTGTGGATTTTCCCCTGCCCTGTGCCTGAATTGCTCACGCGAGTACATGTGCCGTCGTGGAACGCAGGGTACTGAAAGAGCGGTGATGAAACTTATAATGTTTGGCCCGTCCGACCCTGTGTGCATTGTCCGGGTTCGGGAAGGCCAAAAGGTGCTGCAGCCAGAGGCGTTTGCATTCGGCGGTGCAATGTGCAGGATGACAATTGCGCGGGAATATTGACCGGTGGGCAAGCGCCGGCTGACAATATTATTATGCCCACATCGCATTGCACATACAGTAATTTTATGCTGAATGTCGCTGAAGTGCTCGATCGCTCTGCGGAAATGTGGCCCGACAAGACATTCATAATTTTTGACGGCGCGGAAATAAACTACGCTGACTTCAGAGAAAAAGTGCTCGGCTGGAGTTCATATCTGAAGAGCAAGGGGATCAAACAGGGCGACATCATCGCCGTTTTTTCAAAGAACCGCCCGGAGATGCTTGAGCTTTGGATGGCCGCATGCCGCCTGGGAGCTGTATATTCACCATACAATTTCAACCTGAAGCCGGACGACATCAGGGCACTGATTGGCGATTCCAGGCCGGCACTGCTTTTCTCCGACGTGCATCTAGACAACATCGGAACGGAGCTGCTTGAATTTGACAACATCAGGATAGAAGGAAGGTACGATTACCTCTGCGAAACAGCGGCGGATGACCTGGCGACCATACTCTATACGTCAGGCACCGAGGCGAAACCCAAAGGTGTGATGAACACTCACCTGAACTGGTACGCGGCACTGCTGAGCTCCGTACACGATCTTGAATGGGGGCACAGCGACACATTCCTGCTGAGCATACCTGTGTACCATGTCGCCGGCCTCTACACGTTTCTCGGTTTCATGAATGTCGGCGCAACAATAGTACTGGAAAAGATGCCCAATCCATCAGAAATAGTCGAACTGATAAAGAGACACGGCGTCACATATCTGATCTTCCCGCCGACACTCTATATCGGTCTCTCTCAGTTTCTCAGGGAGCCTCTCAGTACTGTCAGAAATTGCATAAGTTTCGGCGCATTCATAAGCGCATCACAGTTCGACGCAGTGTCGAAGATTTTTCCGGGCGTGCGGTGGAGAAATTATTACGGCATGACCGAGACGACGCCAATGGGCACAACGCTGCGGCCGGAGGATTTCAATGCGAGAAAGGAGTCCATCGGCAGACAGCACATCAATATCTCGGTCAGGATCGTCGGGGACGACGGCAAAGAGGCGGCGGCCGGAGAGACGGGCGAGATACTGATGAGGGGTCCGACCGTGGCAAAAGGATATTTCAACAATGAGGAGAGCACGAGAAAGACGTTCGTCGAAGGCTGGGTCCATACCGGCGATCTGGCCACGAAGGACAGCGAGGGCTTCCTTTACTTCGTAGACAGAAAGAAGGACATTATCAGGACAGGGGGAGAGAATGTTTCCTCCGTCGAGGTGGAGAGAGAGATACTGCACAACAAATCTGTTGCCGAAGCTTCAGTGGTGGGCCTTCCGCACCCGTACTGGCTGGAAGCGGTAACTGCGTTCGTCACGCCGAAGAAGGATCAGACACCGGTGGCATCGGAAATACTGGAACAGCTCAGACAGAGTATGGCAGGATACAAGGTGCCCAAACGCGTCATAGTAGTGGACACGCTTCCGCACAATGCCAGCGGAAAGATCCTGAAGAAGGAGCTTCGCGAGAAATACAAAGACATGTACCTCAAAGGGGAACAGTGAGGCATGACGTCACCGGACATAAAGACGGAAGGAAGGACAATCACCGAAACGGACGTGGTCATGTTTTCATATTTTACGGGCGACTGGACCTATCTCCACACGGACAGGGTGGCCGCAGAAAAGAGCATGTTCGGAGAGAGGGTCGCGCACGGTTACCTGACGCTCTCCGTCTCGCTCGGACTCATGATCAGGTGCGGTGCCGTCAATGCCGATCTGTTCAAAGCGCTGAAGTCCATAGACTTCGTCAGGTTCATCGCGCCCGTGAAGATAGGAGACACGCTTACGGTGTTTTACAGCAGCGCAAGAAAGGAGTCGCGACCGGGAACGGTACAAGTGACGACGGATGCGCGGACGCTGAATCAGCGGGAGGAAGTTGTGATGGAGTTCAGGACGGTGCATCTGGAGCGCACGGCGGACGGAGAACGGAAAGAGGGATTGGCGTGAAATCATACGGTGCGATGAAGGCTGAGCGGGGGAGGGTTGCGGTAGTGGGCATCGGCCAGACAAAGTTTGAGGCAAGATTTCCAGGCAAGACCTACTACGAACTTGCGTTCGATGCGGCGGTCAGCGCGATGAAGGACGCAGGCACGGGTGTCGGAGACATAGATTCAGTGGTCTACGGAATATACAACGACCTTTTCGAGAGGCAGATAATGCCCGACACCTACGTGCATGATTACATAGGCATGTACGGTAAACCCGGCCTGAGGATTACGACCGGAGGAGCGACGGGAGGTTACGCGTTCCGATCGGCATATGCGGAGATAGCATCCGGCCTGGCGGACACGACGCTGCTTATCGGTGTTGAAAAAGCGCAGGACTGTTATGACTGGGCACAGGGCAAGACGACGCCGGAAGTCATAAAATCGATCGCATACAGCGCGGACATGACGTGGGAGTTCCCTCTCGGCGCGTCTGCCGCATCCTCCTATGCAATACTCGCCGCCGCGCACATGAAGAAATACGGGACGACGGAGGAGCAGGCAGCACTTGTTAGCGTGAAAAACCACGGGAATGCGATGAATAATCCGTTTGCGCAGAGCCCGAAGAAGATAAC
>JAHEAA010000008.1:33358-41509 GCA_019721035.1 Candidatus Sysuiplasma acidicola | reverse complement strand
AGACGTGATGTCGTCAAGAATGATATCATACCCGTTCAAGATGCTCGACTGTTCACTTTACACCGAAGGCGCCTACGCGCTTGTGCTGATGAGCGAGCGTAAGGTTGCGGAGACTGGTGCGAAGGATCCTGTATGGGTAATGGGCATAGGTTCGTCGAACGACAAGTCATTCACAGGATCGCGATCGGCAGGGGACAGAATGGGAAAGTACGGCGACATCGCAGATCTCAGGAACCATTATGAGGCCGCGGCCCAGGCGTACAGGATGGCCGGCATCGCAAATCCTGCAAAGGAGATAGATGTCGCGGAACTGCACGACGCCTTCACCTTCACCGAAATACAGGGATACGAGGCGATGGGTTTCGCTGAGAGGGGAAAGGGCGGGAAATTCATCGAGGACGGCATACCCTTTGCCGGCGGTGCGCTCCCCGTATCGCCGTCAGGCGGTCTGCTGGGCGCGGGACATGCCGTCGGCGCCACTGGTGTCATGCAGATTGGTGAGATTGTCTGCCAGATCAGGCAGCGGGCGGAGAGGAGGCAGGTGGAGATGAGGAACGGTGTGGGACTCGCCCAGTCCATCGGCGGCCCGGGCTCATCGTACTGCTCCGTTGCAGTCCTTGGAGGGGAGTGAGATGAAAAGCTCGACCGAGAAGGCGAAGGAGACCGCCAGCAGGGAGCTGAAATCGGAACCGCTAGAAAGCGTCATAGACGGCATCATCGCGGAAAGACTCGAAATAAACAGTTCGGTGCTCGAGCGTGAAAAATATTTCGAAGTTCCGGACAAGATGGTCATGTTCTACAAATACAGCTACGGCATGCAGTCCAGATTCTTCAGGGAACTCAAGGACAACGCAGTGCTTTACGGCACAAGATGTGCCGGGTGCGGCATAGTCCACTTCCCTCCAAGGGCCAGCTGTCCGGAGTGCCTTGCGGATACGGAATGGACGAGGGTGAGCGACAATGGCACCATATTGGCCGGGACCACATCGTGGTACGCTACATCGGAATTTTTCAACAAGGTGCCGTATGCCGTAGCGTACGTGAAGCCGGTGGATGCGGACACTGCCATGCTGCAGAGAATAGACCTCAGGGGAAGTGAGCATGCGGATTCCGGCACGGCGGTTGTCGCGAGGTACAGGGAGAAGGAACGACGGAAAGGGGTTATTTCGGACTTCTGGTACGAGATCGTGGATTGAGACTAAGACTCCGTGGCGCCTGTCGGTGTTTGCACCCAGAGACAACAGGAATGCCCGTCCAGAATGCGCATGCCGGTGACGGCGGAGGCAGCGCGTTCCGAACATCGAAAAGAGGGACGGAGTGGTTGCCGCATCAGTGTTATCGGCCGGGATGGTGCGGAAGTTCGAACTTCGCAGAATACTGAAGACGATGCACAAAGCCAGACTCCTCCGGACAGGCTGGCTTGCTGCGTCAGACGGCGGGCGCCGCGAGTAGCACAATTGGGATGCTGGATAAGCAATTGATTATTACTGGCGCAACTATTTATAAAACAGCACAGTTTTTTGGTTTTATGTCATACGAAGCAGAAATCAGCAGAATAAACCCTTCTCTGGTCCTGTTTTTGATCGACCAGTCGAAATCCATGAGCTACAAGCTCCCGGGAGGGGAGAGGTCAAAGGCTCAGGAAGCATCGGATGCCGTGAACAGGCAGATCGGTGAATTTGTGCTGCGCTGCACAAAGAGTGATGGCATAAGGGACTACTTCCACATAGGCGTGATAGGGTATGGCTACGTGACCGGTAAGGCCGGTTCCATACTGAGGGGAGGAAACGTGATCCCCATATCCAAGCTGGCTTCCAGCACGCTGCGCGTCGAGAAGAGGCAGATGAAGGTCTCGGACGGTGCCGGCGGCATGACAGACGTCGATTACGATTTCGGTGTCTGGTTCGATCCCACGGCCAACGGAGACACACCGATGTGCAAAGCACTCTCCATATCAAAGGACATAATGAAGGAGTGGATTGAAAGCCACCCCTCCTCCTATCCTCCGATACTGATAAACATAACAGACGGCCAGGCAACGGACGGCGATCCGACCAAAGTCACTTCCGAGATCATGGCGCTGAACAGCTCTGACGGTGCCCCGCTTATATGGAACTGCCACCTGTCCTCCAACCCCGCAGTGCCGATATCGTTTCCCTCATTCGAGTCCGAACTGCCTGACGACAAGTATGCGCGTTCACTGTTCGGCATGTCCAGCGAGCTTCCGTCGCAGTATATCGGATATGCGAGGGAAATGCAGATTGAGCTCAAGGACAGCGCGCGTGCCTACGTGTTCAATGCGCAGCTGGAACAGCTTGTCCAGTTCGTCGACATAGGGACAAGAGGACCTCAGGGGCAGATGCAGTAATTGCTCTCTGTTAGAGAATTTCACAGATCCAAGACTGGAAACAGCGAAGCCGAGTACGAAGACTCCTTCGCATATGACGACTCCAGAGGCATCTTTGCAATAGCCGACGGTGCGACGGAGTCGAGTTTCGCAGACGTCTGGGCAGACGCCCTCGTCACTACTTTTGTGGAGAGCCCGCCGGACTTCAACAGAAACGACAGGGACGTGATGAAGGAGATACTGCGGCTGGCCAGGGACAAATGGCACCGCGGCATAGACTGGGACTCGCTGCCCTGGTTTCAGAAGAACAAGGCGCTCATGGGCTCCTATTCCACGCTGCTCGGCCTGCAGATTGACATGACGGGCGAACGGTTCAGATGTATTGCGGTCGGAGATTCGTGCATGTTCCAGGTGAGCCGCGGCAGGATGGAGTCCTTCCCTTTCGCAGACAGCGGCGACATGAGCAACACGCCAAAGCTCATGTGGAGCGGCCTGGGATACTCGGCGGGTCTGGAGAAGGAGGTTGAGATACCGGGCATCGAGGTCAAATACGGACGCTTCAGACAGGGCGATACGGTCATGCTGGCCACGGATGCGCTATCGAAGTGGGTGCTGCTGCACAAGACTGAAAAGCCATGGGAGACGCTTGCTGCGCACGGTGAAGATTTTGATGCGTTCGTCGGAGAACTGATTTCCGGCGGAGAGGTCAAAAACGACGACGTTACGCTCATCGTCATAACTATAACTTAGCGATTTGCTGCGGATCGCAGCCGCTCCACAATGGGTCGTGCCTGAGCGCATCCTCCAGCATATCGGCCAGCTGGCTGACCTTTCCCTTAATCTTGTGTATATCCCTGAGGACACTGGAATTGGCAGGATCGGTGAAATCGCTCTTCCTGAAAATCAGGCAGTCCTGATCGCCCTTGTTGTATTTTGACCAGAGGGAACTGTTCTCCGCCACGGCAAGCAGCGTCAGGTACGTGATGAGTATGGAAAAGTTGTCCAGCCGCTCAGAATATGTTGCTGCTGTCCGGTTCGGATGCTGGAAGTTGTCGTGGCCGAGCTCCTGTGCCTTTGATCCGGAAAACTCCGGTATGTACATGCCGTCGTAATCAACGAGCGTCATCGTTCCGCTGTTGCTTATCACAATATTGTCGCCGGAAATGTCGCCGTGAGCTATGCCTGCCTGCCTTATCTTTATCATCTCCTGAAGGAAGGTCGCGGCCATCCCTCTGAGCACGTCCTTCTTCGAAAGCTGCTCGGAGATGAATGTGTTCAGCGTCTTCCCCTCCACCCATTCCATCCTGAGCGCGGGAAAGAACGTTGCAGGATCCTTGAACGTCCTGATCACCTTCGGCATGTAATCGAAATCGACGAATGCCAGTCCGCTGCCTGCATTGGACTTCAGTGCCCTGGCTATGGCGAAATACCTCTTGTTCAGGTCTGTCTTGCGGCGCGTGAAGCATTTCAGCGCATGCGTCGAGCCGCTGTTTTCCAGCTTAAAGATGGTGCCGTAATTTCCCGAAGAGTAAACAACGTTTCCGGGCAGCTTGACATAGGGATTGGGCATGACCTTCGATGCCTTCAACTCTGGATAGGTGGCAGAGATGCTGAATCCCAGGTTCTGCATCGCCCTTGAATAATCGCTCTGGCTCGGCCATACGACGTTGGCGGGGAGTATGTCGTCAGGCATGGATGCGGGCAAAATAGTGCCCATGATGCGCCCCCGTTTCTTTTCCTGAGTGGGCTCAGCGGCGCTGTTCTGCCGGGAGGGTTTGGGCGCCGGGGGTGCGCGTGTCCTCGGCGGTTTAGTCTTTGCGCCCTTCGAGCCGCCACGCGTCTGCCCGCTCTTCGTCTGGACGCCCATCGATTTCAGATTCACTTCAGAAACGGACAGTTCGCGAGTGCTGGCGCGCGCGGCGAAGGAAGCGACGAATATGGCAAACCCCGGAAAGGCGAGATAGTAAAGCGGGAAGGCGAAGAGAATAAACAGCACCGGCCCGCACATGAGCAAATACCATGATCTTGCAGTCTGGTCATACACCCTCAGGAAATACACGGCCTCCAATGCTGCTATGACAGCAATCGCCAGCGCAAAGCGGTAGAGGGGTGTATGGACATAGCCGAGGAAAAAGGCGAGGAGCAGCAGCACGATGCCGAAGGCCGCATAAAACGACCTGTGGGAGCCGAAATATCCCTTCAGCAGGCTGTAGGCCAGCAGCACGGACAGGACTGCCGCAACGAGGACGAGGCGATACTGCTCGAGAAGAAGGTATATCGTTGGAAGGTAAAGCATCCCGGACAGCAGCAGGGATGCGCCTATCAAAACCGGGACAGGCACGATGAGGAGGAGCAGTATGATAAAGAGCGGTATCAGAAGCTTTGGGGCAGGCTTCATATCTCTTTGATTAGAAACAGGCTTTCGCTATATAGGTTGTCATCTGCGTCGCTGCGGGCAACGCCCAGCGCAGACGCATGCAAACGTTTGCATCGACCGTGCCGGAAGAGCGGAATAATGGAAATGCCAGCAGGTCGGCATTCGACATAGGACACATATTTGCACAAATGAAAATTCGGAGTGATTCGTTGAAATATCACGTGCAATATCGTAGTCGCATGGACACAAAGGAAATCGTTGCGAAAGCGCTGGAGTTTGCCTCCCAGAAGGAGAACACAGAGCGGGATGCGGCGGCCCAGCAGCAGATCGCGGATTTCCGGAACAGATACCCGTTCAAGGAGAAGCCGGAACTCCTGAGAAACCTGGCGCCGAATGACCTGTATGACAGCGCGGCGGATGACCGGTTCTTCAACTGGATGGAGACGAAAACAGACAAGGTTGGAATGGTCTTCGGAAAACAGGTCGCTGTTTTCCCGGAGGCGGTGAAGAGGATGGATTTTTTCAAGGTCATACTCACCGTGCTGGTATCTGAGAAGAAGAGCATTTCATTCAAGATTGATCAGAACTGGGGCGTGATCCCCGGCTTCGGCGGCGACAAGCTGATAGCAAAAAAACTGCTCTCGCTATATTATGCAGAGAGTGTTGTGCCGGTCTTCAGGACAGAGGATCTGGAGCGCTTTTCCACTGCGCTGGGCATAGACTATCAGAACAGGGCGCCGCAGCACTTCAGGAAGGATTATTCGCTCCTGACCACCGGATTGAAATTCGAACTGCTGAATGCGGGACTGATGAGATTCAAGACAGCACACCTCGGCGAGTGGACAAACACCATGTTTGCCGGTTTTCTCTATCACCTTCATGCACCTGCCGAACGCCGGGATGCCGCGGACACAGTGCCCGTGCAGAAGACGGAGAGGGCCCATGAGACCAAATCCGAGGTTGCAAGGCTGACGGAGATTTACGAGGCAAAACTGAAGGAAGGGGAGCGCGCCCTCGAAGAGATGAAGGAAACCGTTCGTGTCAGGGACGAAAAGGTGAAGGAACTGGAAGAGCAGCTGCGTCTCAGGGAGGAGGAGTTAAGCGCTCACGCAACAGAGATGAAACGCAGGGAACAGGCAATCAGGGAAGAGATGCAGCAGGAAGCGGACAATCTCAGAGGCGTGTCGGAAGAGCAGCCGGAGATGGAGAAGAAAATCCAAACACTGACTGGACAGCTGAAGGAGAAGGAGGAGAGGATAAAAGTGCTGGAACTCGAGCTTTCGCAGAAGCAGGAGAGTTTCGGTGCAAGGGAGATTGATTTTTCCGGCGAGGACATAGAGTTGTTTCGGGGCAGCATGCCCTCGGAAACGAATGAGGAGAAGGTGAAGACTGGAACACCGAGACTCGATGATCTGCTGCGCGGAGGATTTCCGGTAGGTTCTCAGGTCATTGTCTACGGTCCGTCGTTCATAGGGAAGGAGATCGTCATGTGCGCTTTCGCCGCGCAGGGACTGGGCGCGGGCATTCCGCTCATATGGGTGACGACGGACAGGACAATCGACGAAATCAGGGAAGAGATGTCTCACTTCACCGGCAACTACACGGATTATGAGAAGCAGGGACTCGTGCAGTATATCGATGCATATTCCAGAATCGTCGGCGACAGTTCAGTGGCGGAGAATGCGAAATATCTCGAAGACAGCGGAGACATCGAAAGCATAACCAGAATGGTGGAGGACACACTGGAGTCCATAAGCGGCACGGTGAACGAGAAGGGATACAGACTCATCTTCCGATCCATCTCCAGCCTGAGCGCCAATTTCGACATAAAGGACATTTTCGCCCTGCTCAGGCCGTTTGTGGCGAGAATGAAGAAGGACGGGGCTGTGGCTATTTACAGCATTGAGAGGGGCATCATGTCAGAGCAGGACCTGCACATCATCAGCACCATCATGGACGGCGTGATGGAGTTCTCAACCGACGGCAAGACAAATTTCTTCTCCGTCCAGGGCATATGCGAAACGCAGACGAGGGACAGGATACAGTACACTGCGGGCAAGAGCGCACTGAATATCGGTTCGTTCACGCTTGGCCGGATAAAGTAATCGTCCGAACGACTGTGATGTATCGGACCTGGCGAACCGTTTTTTCAGCGGCTGCCGCAGGCACGTTGCGTTTGTGAAACGAGCTTCAAATCCACAGTCCCGATCCGCCGAAACCGCCGCCAAACATACCCATACCCATCATGCCCATCATTCCCATACCACCCATCATTGCCATGGGACCGAGCATCGAACCCTGTTGCGCCGCCATCTGCTGCTGATGCGCCTTCATGTGCTGATCGAGGTCAGCCTGTGTCTTGAAGAGCATCCCGTCTATGTCGCATATCTTCAGAGACGGGTCAATTTTGTTCACGATCTCCTTCCACAGCTTCTTCTCGAATTCGTGTCCGGAGTGAAGCTCTGCTGCCGTTGCAACGCCCAGGGAGGCAATACCCTCCACTGCCGGTATGATCAGATCTCTTCCCCAGATGCCTGCATGAAGCTGAACTTCGAATTTGCCTTTTGTTCCTGCTATGAGGATGTCAACATCCCTCACCCTTCCAAGCACAATCCTTTCAGTGCTTGACTTCTTTGCATGGATATCCCACATACCGTCCTTTGCATCATCAGATGTCACCTTGAATCCTTCAGCACTGAGAAGCTCAATCGCCTTCTTGTGCACGTCCTCAGGCGCAATGTCCTTTTCAACAAAACCGTGTCTTATCATGGTATACCCTACTGTTATCGTAATTATATACGTCTTGTGGGCCCTGTCAATTTTTGCTTGAAAATATTGACTCGAAGGCTTCCGCTCAACATCTTTGATAGAGTTGAGTCCTGACGTTACTGAGAACTCTACTCCATACCATACAAGGTCACGGTCGCAGTTATCCCACACATAAGATGCGTGTTCGGATTGAAACAAAGCAAACCACATGTGGTTTCATCGATTGCTGAACGGTTGCGGCAGGCAGTCGGGATTTTGTAGAGGCCATTTTTACCAAAATGACTATTTGTTCTCAAGAGTATATCCTCACAGATGAAGGTAAAGATCAGCGTCCTGATAGAGAAGCGAACGTGGCAACAGCTAAAGAGAATATCAATTGAGAAGAACACAGACATTGGGACGCTGCTTGAAAATGCAATAGCAGAAAAATACCTGCTCGGACTTGATGAAGCGCTGTCGAGTCAGCTTCGCACAAAGCATATCGAACTCGATTTCATGCCTGTCAAAAGACGTGGAAACGTCAGTTCGCTTGTAAGGAAGATGAGGGATGAGCGGGAAGATGGTCCATCCTGACAGCAGTTCAATTGTGAAAGCTCAGCCAGTGTCGTGTTTTCTATCGGCAAGCCTGATTCCATATGTTTCCGGCACTCTGCAGTAC
>JAHEAA010000008.1:5923-33261 GCA_019721035.1 Candidatus Sysuiplasma acidicola | reverse complement strand
TGGTGCGGACATATACCTCAGACCAGAGCACCGCAGAAATTCCCATGATGAGGGCGAAAACCAGCGGATAGAGCAAAAGCACGGCGACATAGGGAAGGCCGGAAATGGAGGACACGATGCCGCCGAGTTTAACAATGTCCGCTGCAGGATAGAGTGCGAGCAGGGAAAGAGGGACAAACAGGCCGATTGCTAATCCGGCGATCAGCCCATTCCGCTTCCCGAAAATGAGGAGAGGCAGTGATGCGATGACGGCAAAAAACGCATAAGGGCTGAGGACCACAATTGCATATGCAAGCGCACCTGAAAGGAGAACAGCCATGGAATAAAACACGATGTTACGTATATTCAATGACAAACACCGTCCTCTGATCAGTCATGTTGTAGTAGTTGTGATTCAGCCAGAGCGGAAGCTGATTTTGGAAATATGCGCTAAGCACATTTTCGCTTGGGCCACCGGGAAAGACGCCGTAGAACTGCCCCGTGCCGGGATCGGAAACAGCTCTCAGCGACGAACTGACCGTAACATACGGTTCAGGCACCGACAGATCGAGCGGGACGCCGCCGACGCTCACCGTATGGCTGTCGCCCCAGATTGGTATGGGGCCTACAGAAAGCGCATCCAGTCCGGTATAGCTTGCAATGTAGAGCTTATGCACTTTACCCCATTCCCAGTTTGTTGAATTTCCCAGTTTTGCCGTCAGGAGCGACACTGCCCTGCTGAAGGCAGTCTGTACGGTCGCGGTGAAGTTTCCATTGAACCAGAATGAGTTTGGATCGCTTCCTGCCAGGTAGATGACCGATGACACATAGGGAAGCGGCAGGCTCGAAATGCCATGCGCCGCATATATCCTGTCGAAGGTCATGTTGTAGAGTTCCGAAAGCAGATACCAGTAGACAGTTATTCCAGACTCGTCTGCATACGTAGTGTAATTCCATGATCTGAGAAGTGAGAGAGCCGAATACGGCTGCCCTCCAAGTGTCTGTGGAAGTATCGGCATGCCGGAAAGCGCCTTGAGCAGCATAGGCGTGAGCTGACTGGCCCAGTAGTCGCTGACGTTCGACTGCAGTGCCATCATGTTGCTCACAGACATGCCACCGCTGCTGTTCAGGAAATGGAAGATCGTTTCCGCTCTACCGCCGGATGCCCAGAAACCGCCGATGAATGGATACGGGTAGTTCATTCCCGCAGTCGGCTGATTGGGCGCAAACATGAAACCTCTGGATGGATTTTCAGCCTGCGGCAGATATCTGAACGGAACATAACCGACAGGCTCGAAGGCGGAGGTCGTGCCGTTCAGCAGTGTGCGTGAGCCGACAACAAGTACCGCATTTCCGTTTGGCAGAATCTCCCTGATCAGCGGATATTTTCCAGCTGTGATTATGCCGGCGTTGTGTTTCGACACGAGTGCAAAATTCTGAGGAGGCGAGCCCCAGTACTGAAGCGCGCTGACCATGTCGCTGTAGGTGTGAGATTGATCCAGCTGTATCTCTGCAATTAGGTCTACAGCTGTTGCCGGCGTGTGCCATCTCATGCTTATGCCGTAAGCGGCGTTTCGCGCAATCAGCGGGCCGTTGTTTGTGCTGTACACGCTGTAGGTCCTGCCCAGCAGCGTGTAATTGAACACAGACATGCTGTGCCAGGTGCCGTTGTAGAGATAGTTGTTACCGCTTAGAATTTCAAGATAGTCGTTGGCGGAATTGCCCTCTGGCGTAGTCAGGCCCCAAGAGGTTGTGGCAGTGTGCCCAATCAGTATACCGGGTATGCCCGCGAGTGCCCAGCCGGTGACGTTGAACTGCCCGTCCTCCAGCTGCATCGGTATCCACAGCGACGGAGCATAGAGTGTAAGGTGCGGATCGTTTGCGAGCATCGGCATGCCGTTGGTGGAATACTTCGATGTCACGACCCAGCTGTTGCTGCCCACCGTATTGCCGAGATAGCTGGCGGTGACGCCAGCATAGGGATCGGATATGTTTGCCAGTGCGCTTCTGATCAGCGGCTGAAGTGCTGACAGCAGGGTTGTGTTTACGCCTGTCGCCCATTCGGCATACCAGTTCTGCGACCACAGATAATGAGGAGAGATCGACTGGGATGCGAGGTTGTAGCCGTTCACTGTACCGTCGCCCGGCACGACAGTCACCTGCTGCGTGTAGTATGGGTAGTATGGCCATATCTGGGACAGGTTGCTGAAACCGAAGGAATTGTAGAGCATGGCGGACGCAAGCGGATCAGACGAACCGGTGATCAGTGACCAGGACATGTACTCCTGCCAGACGAGGATATCGAAAGGCGACCAGTAGAACGGTTTGGCATTGAGCAGTTTAAAACCGAATGCAGGCGAACTGTACGTGCTGTTTATGAAATCGTTGACGCCGGTGCAGTAATCCTGCAGATAGGCATAATAGGAAGGATAATCGGCCTTGTAGAGCGACTGCAGTCTGAAGGCGCTCTGCGGAAGCCCAATCAGGTGCATCGTCATGTCGGACGGAACACCTGCTTTGCCGACATACCCGCTCAGATTTCCGGAAGCGAGCAGTACCTGCAATTCCATCTGGAATAGCCTGTTGCTTGCGGCATAATATCCCTGCGCAACGAACAGGTCGTGATTGTTCGAAGCAGTTATGTGTGCGACGCCCGAAGCATCAATGGTCACCTGGACCCTGCCAGTGAGATGCGGAACGTTCAATGTGCTGTTCCTGTAAGTGGAGTCGTTGATTGTGCTCCAGAGGCCGTTGACCGGATTCAAAAGCACAAACTGCGTTGAGAGAAATGACAGGACGACGAGGACGGCGATAATCGCCACGACCCACCTGTTTTTCATTGCCGCTGGATCTGCTCCACACTTATTAAACAGTACACTTAATATCAACGGTTGGCCAGGCACGGGCCGATAGTGCGCTGCCTTTCAGATTCGCTTCTATGAATCTCAGTGCAGTTGCCATTCAGGTGGCAACATGCTTCCAGCGGGCATTCGAAACGACGCCTGTGCTAACATCGCCCAATCATCGCCCCGGTGTTCCGACTGGTGTCACTGAATCGAGTCGCGCGGCCCAGTGGTATTCAAAAAACTCTGCAGACACGAACTCATGTTTATGTGCACCTAAATTGCAATATAGATTAATTGAGATATGATTCTAGCATGACGGAACGCATCACTGTCAGAATCGACAGGGAGAAAAAGGCCATTCTGAAAAAGTACAACATCAACGTGAGCGAAACTGTACGAAACTTTCTGAAATCGGAAATAGCCGAGAGGGAAAAGGAAGAGTTGTTGACACTGCTTGAGAAATCGAAGATCATTCTTTCCAGAGTGCCGGACAGGGAAATCGTCCGGGCCATTAGGTCAACGAGGGGTGAAATTTAGTGTCTCATTGCCCCGCGTACCATGAAGCGAATTCAGATTGACTCACCAGATGGATGTTCACCCACATATCGGCGTGGCCCGGTCCGCACAGTTCCGTACAGAAAACGGTGTATGTTCCCGGCATGCTCACATTTGTCCACGCCACGTTCCAAACATCGGGAAAGGCATCGATCCTCACCTTGAGCGATGGGATCGAAAACTCATGCATGACATCCAAACTCGTGACTCTGAAGATGAGTGTTGTGTTCACCGGAAGCACTATGGTGTAGTTTCGAATGAGTGCAGATCCTGTCACATTGTATCCGTTGGGATAGTGAAATGTCCACACCCACTGAGCTGCGTAGACATCGATGGTGAGCGTGTTGCTGTGGACGGTGGGAGCCGTTCTCGTATAACTCGCAGCAGGCAGCGCGATCGCGGTAAGACCGAGGAAGAGCACCGCCATGAACAGTATGAAGAACTTGAACGGTTTCGTTTTACCCCGTGCTGATGAGGGTACGAAGCCCGGCCTGATTGACTCTTCATTGTCTTCCCTTGCCGGCGTGGTTCCCTTCTCCCTGTTTTTCACGACAACATAGATGATCCAGCCTATCACAAACGCGGATATCGGTATGCCGACGACGAGATAGAGATTGAACAGCGAAAGCCACGTCGCAGATGTTACAGAGTTAATTGCGAGTTCCAGGAACACGTCACATCACCCCTGAGCCCGGTTTGCGGCAGCGGCGGTGCGGAAATTTCATGGACATGTACTCAACTCTGAGTTCGTCAGCCACGATTCCTGTCTGCACGGCAGATTTACCAAGATTCATACATCATACCTTCCTTCACATAAAAGCAAAAGCACCTATCATTATGACGCCGGCAACAGCAACGAAACTCCAGAAGTACAGGAGTGCGCTGATGCTTGGAACAGATCTCTCAGCTATCCTTCCTCCGTATGTTTTGAAAAGAAAGTAGCAGACAAACGCAAGCCCGCCGGCGATGTGAACAATGTGCACTATTGCCGAATCGTAGAATATGGAGAGAAGTGCGCTGCCGTGCATTGCCTGAATGCCAGCGCCCGCCGAAGCAAGATATCCCCAGTTAGCAACAGTGACAGCAATATAGCAGGCGCCGAAGAATATCGTCAGAAGCAAACCACCCGCTGTCATGTCCCTGTTTCCCGTCTTTGCGCCTTCAGCCGCAGCATACATGCTCGCTATACTGGCAAGGAGAACAACGACCGATGCCATGTCCAACGAGGCATTGCCAGTGAGGCTTATCACGGGATCGCCGAAATAAGGCGACTGAACGAAGATGAAAAAGGCACCGCTGATCAGTGTCGAGAAAAGGAGGACATCTCCCGATATGAATATCCACATACCAAGCCTGATACTGTCCATGTTCCGGAACGGCCATGTTTCCTTGGGGGAGACGCCGTCCTTTTCGACTTCGGGGAAGAAATCATGGTAGTCGTCATTCATCCATCCCAGGGCGGAAATGGTGAAAAGCATGAGTCCCAGCGCGAGCGCGATGTTACCGTAGCCATAGAGAAAGAGCACGAGTCCGAGAAATACGAGACATATGCCCAAGCTTATCGAGAAGGGCCAGGGGCTCAGGTGATTGAGCCCTCCATGCTCCTCCTGCCCACTGTCTTCGGTTCCCACAATGAACCTGCCGTTGCTGATGTACGGCGTGCCGGTGAAGTTGAACTCAGGCACGGGTGACGAAACGAGCCATTCAAAACTCGAGCCACCCCAGGGATTGTCAGGTGCCTTCTGACCTGAACGGACCGAGTACAGCATGTTCAGCACGGGCAGCAGCTGTGCAAAACCGTAGAGCAGTGCGCCGATGGTGGCTATTTCGTTCGGCAGGGAAAAGCCGAAACCCGGGGAGTATGTGTAATACCGCCTTGGCATATTGAGCAGAAGGAACATCGGTGCAAAGGTCAGGTTAAGGCCGATGAATGAGAGGATGAAATGGAGAACGCCTAGCCTCTCGCTGTACATCTTTCCGGTCATCTTCGGGAACCAGTAATAGAGTGCTGCGAAGAGACCCCAGAGTACCGTACCGGCGAGAATGTAGTGAAAGTGCGCTATGACCCAGTAGCCTCCGTTGAACCCGCTATCGAGTTCGATCGAAGATTGCATGACGCCGGTAGCGCCTCCCACGATGAAGACAATGACCGCCCCCATCGTAAAGAGCATGGGCGTCCTGAGCTTTATGTGACCGCGAAGCATCGTGGCTATTATGCCGATGATCAGCACTCCCGACGGTACGGATATGAGTTCGGTTGTTATCTCCTGCAGTTCAAGCCACAGAAGGTTGACGCCTGTCATGAACATGTGATGCATGAAGACCATCATGCTCATGACAAAAATCACTGCAAACGAGCCAATCATCAGCCTCTTTGCATAGACAGCCTTTCCAGAGAAAACACTGGCTATATCGAACATAGCACCGAGCGCGGGAAGCAGGAGGACGTAGACTTCCGGATGTCCCATAAACCAGAACATCTGTTCCCACAACAGCGCACCGCCCGCGGGGGCAAGAAAGACTACCGATCCCAGAATGCGGTCGGCGAGCAGCAGAACGAGCGCCGTCGCAAACTCCGGGAAAACGAGCCAGAGCATTGCAATGGTGAAGACTATGGACCATGTGAACATCGGCATATCTATCAGCCTCATTCCTTTGGCCCTTTTCAGCGCGATCGTTGCGGCAAAGTTGACAGTGGAAACAATCAGCGAGACGCCGAGCATCGTGATGCCGGCTATGCCCGCATCTTCGCCTGCCTGCGGGAGATAGTGAGCCTCGTTGAGCGGTGCATAAAGTGTCCATCCGCCGCTCAGTGCTCCGCCGGGAAGAAGGAAACCGCTGAGGAGAAGGATTCCGCCAAAGAGATACAGCCAGTAGCTGAGTGCGTTTAGCCTTGGAAAGGCCATAT
Organism: Candidatus Sysuiplasma acidicola; assembly: GCA_019721035.1. Lineage (NCBI taxonomy): Archaea > Methanobacteriati > Thermoplasmatota > Thermoplasmata > Candidatus Sysuiplasmatales > Candidatus Sysuiplasmataceae > Candidatus Sysuiplasma > Candidatus Sysuiplasma acidicola. The sequence goes on along the minus strand of JAHEAA010000008.1, from coordinate 26,973 downwards.
CTTTCGCGCCTATCTGTATCGGGACGAAGTAATTTGCAAATGCAAAACCCAGTGGAGATATGAAGAACAGTATCATCAGCAGTCCGTGTACCGTCACAAGCTGATTGTACTCCACCGCATTGAGGAATGTGTTGCCGGGCCTGAAGAGCTGGGTACGCATCATTTCGGCAAAGGCGCCTGCTATGAACAGAAAAACAAATGAGGTTATCAGGTAGAGGATGCCGACTTCCTTGTGATTGGTCGTGAAAAGCCATTTTTTCAATACGCCGAGCGATGCCAAGATTTTCAGTCTTCCCCATCGAGTCAATCGTGCTTATTGAGCGTTCACGTGTCACAATACACCCGTTGCAGATGGCCCGGTACAGACTGACCGGCCGGCAGGCCCGCATGCCGCTGTCCTGATCGGTTTTAGCCCTACAGAGGTTCCGGTGTTCCTCCGCCCCGATGTGGTGGCTCCTGACACGCCGATTCCTGATTCACGATTGAGGGGGCGGAATCATGCGACCTTATTTGAGATTTATATCTAATATATCGGGTGTCATATTCAAATATTGAAATATGAATAAGCGCGCTAACAGCCTTCGCCGAATGCGGAAACGGCATCGACAGCGGCAGACTCTTCCTGCCTGCATGTGAAATGGGGTAAGTTATTTTTATAAGGAAGCGAGATAATGGCCGAAGTGCTTAGGTGGATGATGGATATTGTCGCAATTCAGTAGTTTGAGTGCGGTTGATGGTAAGGGAGACTTCTGTTCGCGTGTGCCGGTTGCAGGAACTTCCGGGGTTCTGCCCCGAACCGACAGTACGACTGATGGGAGGGTTGAGTGCCGCATCCCTGTTCGGCGGATGAGCGGGTCGGGCGCTGGGACGATTCGCCGTCAGATGTCAGTCCCGGGATACCGTGGCACGGTCGGAAGTGCTTCACGCCATCCGGTGATGATGTTTGCAGTCGTAATAGCAATTCTGCTGCTTGCGTCAAGCGCATTCACTGTGAGTCTGCATCAAAATAAGACCGACGTGCAGAACGGCATGTCGAGTCATATCTCAGCCATTTCCTCAAGTCCCCTGAACGGCGGCAGAACGACGGCTAAAGGCATTCAGTCCAGTCTATTCGCTGTTCAGAAGAGTCAACTGCTTTCCCGGGCGTTTTCCGGCGTCGGTAACGCATCGGGTTTGCTCAATTCGACATACAACCGCATGCCTGCCGGCATTCAGGCATTGAACGATCCTGCCTCCACTTTACCAGTCTCGGCAGCCGGGGCGGCTTACCAGCAACTGCTCAGCAACGTGACCTCGGCGATAGCAAAGGGGCAGATCAAACAGTATTATGCATACCTGCCCAATTTTCATCCGTCGGCGGGTTATGGCGTCTCACCGCTTTATACAACACAGCCTGCGCCGATGGGAATAGCAGACTACGGACTTGGAGCTGCGGGCAGTTACACGTATTATACACCGAGCTTTAACGGCACAGTTTCCCTGAACAGCTATGCGACCTACACCCCCGGGAACTACGTCGTGTATACACCGAACATGTCCGGCATTCAGCTCAATACAGTATTGGCGAATGTGACTGTCGGCAATTCCATCAACGGTGTCTACTGGATACAGAATGTCGCACTGATAAACGGCACGACCGTGACATTCATTGATAACATCTGGAATTTTTCGGCACCTGGAGCGTCGCTGAACCCTAACGCGATCTACAGCGGAAAAGGGAATGTCACTTCAGGCTTCTACTACTTTGTCGGACCAACCATAAATGTGACGTATCCGCTCACAATGAGTTTCTACAACAATGCGCTTCTGTATCAGAATCGCCCGACTGTTTTCTTCAACTACAGTTATTCACTGTCAGGCGGAGCGCCGATTACTGGTTCTTACGACAGAGTAATGTTCAACTCGACAACAACACCTGTGACTCCGGCGTTCGAGGTAAACGGGAGCGCCAAAAACCCGTTTGGCCTGATGTACGACTCTGAACTGATATTCGGCGGCCCTGGCGGCGGCAGCAATGCCATGATTCAGAACATGAGCGGACACGCAACAATGCAGTATATGTCCGGCGGCTCCTACAGGAATATACAGTCTGCATACTCGTACGGCTCGGACACAGGGGAGACATCGCAGGGCATATCAGCATGGTGGCTTGGCAAGACTGAATACCTGAGCCAGGGACCGTCCAACCTGTCCGGCCTGTGGAACACAACTTCATCGGAGCCCACCGGATACATACATCTTAGCGCACAAATCACTCCGTCATGGGCTTTTGCGTTTGCAGGCAAGGTGCAGTCGTCATATGCGCCCGTCACTCCCTCAGGATATCTGAATTTCACAGTTTCGCCCGGAACATACAACGTAGTTCTCATGACTAACGACTACGCTCAGTTCAGCAAGTCTTTCAGTGGCAACCTGACCACAACCTATACAATGACGCAAAGCGCCGGGCTGCTCTATACACCGATCTACATGCACGGCAATGCACAGGCCAAAGCCATCACGACGCTACTCTCCTCGCCGGACAGCATTTCCCATCTCACTATACTGCTCAATGCATCTTTCATGATAACAAACGGTTTCGGCTATCCCTCATTTGTGCTCCTGGATGTCGAAGGCGTCACAACGCAACTGCTTGTCCAGAACCTGAATGAATCAAACCAGTATATCTACGGTCCCGGAGGGAAGGTAAGCGCCAGCGCCTACAACAAGAAGTACGACTTCTTTTTCTCCAGCCATTCAATACTCCGGAATGTGTCACTGTCCGGCGGGTTTCAGATGGCAAACATCATGGGCTCAAACAATGTGACAGTGAGGAATATTTCTGGCAACACCACGATCCAGATGCTGATTTGCCTGTCCCGCTACGTCACAGTGAATTATTTGTCTGTCTTTGGAGGTATCGGTGCTGTCAGCCTCTTATCCTCGTCGGTGACGGTGACCAATCTCAACGTGACGCTCGCACGAGGCGCCACAGGTTCGGCTGGTGCAGAGTTTGTCTATACAGACCATTCATCTGTGTCAGGTGCCAGCATATCTGGCAACGGCACTTCGAGCATTTTCCAGACTATCGGAGTCGAGGGATTAATGACAAACTACTCCAGCTTCGATAATATGAACGTTTCCAAAGATTCTATAGGGTACTTAGGCTTTTCCTCATTTAACGACAGCATTTACAACATGTCTGCGAGTGGCCGTTCTATCGGCTACCTCTCGCTTTTGGGCAACTCATCCGACATAAACAACATCTCTGCCGACAACGGTTCTGCCGGCGCAGTTGAATTTGGATCCTACTCGGACGCATCGAATGTGAGCGCTGTGGACAACTCCACGGGTGTGGTGATGTTTGGAAACGAGGAGCATGTCATGAACATACTTGCCAGCAACAACAGCACTGCGGCGATAGTGATTGGCAACTTCAGCACGGTCCTGGGCATTAAGGGCACATTTGCACAAAACGGTTTCGTGCCAGCATTACCATATGCGAACGCAACCTTCTTAGCAGCCATAGTGGGCGGAAACGACACAATCTCCAGGCTTGGCGAGACGGGTTATCACAATGGCACGATACTCAATTTAGATCACTCCACATTCAGCAAATATACCGCAACCAACTCTTCAATTGGACTGATAGTCGGCGGCCCCGGACACAACCTTATCTCATATTCGAATATCTCCGAAAGCAGCATGGGTGTCGGCATTGTGACATCGAACTCCACGTTCAGCCACATTTCCACCTACAAGGACGCCGCCGGCTTCATCGTTCAGGGCAATAGCAACAGCATCACTCACAACTTGATATCGTACGACAGCGGCTACGGCGTCAACATTTCGGGCGGAACGGGCAATAATGTGTACTACAATTCGTTCATAGACAACAACGGTTCCACGGCAACCTACAATTCATCTCACATTCAGGCCTATTCTGTGGCGGGCAACTTCTTCAACATGAGCTCCACAGGCAATTACTGGGCAGACTGGCATACCGCTTATCCCAACGGGACGCTGGAACCGTATCTGATCTCCAACGGAGTGTATGATTACCATCCGCTCGGAACTTCAATTGTGACGACGTTTCAGTTCACATTCACGGAGACAGGCCTGGCGGCAGGTACAAACTGGAGCGTTTCGGTCAACGGCCATCAGCGGTCATCCACGACGGGCACCATCACATTCATGGAGCCTAACGGAACGTATCAGTTCCAGGTTGGAGGCGTGGCAGGCTACACAGCCACTCCACAGAACGGTTCTGAGACGATAGCTGGCAGCCCGGTCTCCGTTCCTGTATCATTTGCGCAGAAAGCATATGCGGTCACATTCACGGAGGCAGGCCTGCCTGCCGGAAGCGTGTGGGCGGTGACGCTCAACGGCGTGAAGGCATCTTCCAGCACGGGCACAATAACATTCAGCGAACCGAACGGGACATACACATTCTCTGTCCTTAACCAGACGGACTTCTACGCCTCGCCATTCGGAGGCCAAGTTACGGTTAACGGCGGAGCTGCAACACAGAGTGTTCAGTTCCTCCATTATGCCTACATCACCGGAAGTATATCGCCGGCCACCGCGGCAATTACGGTGAACGGCGTTGCCGTTGCCGTGAGCAGCGGAACATTCAATGTGAGCGTGACAGCGGGAACTTATTCGGTCGTGGCTTCCATGTCCGGTTACAAGACGTTCTACAGTAATGTCACAGTGACGGCCGGTCAGTTCATGAAACTGACCATAGGACTGAAACAGACTACACCCAACAATAACCACAATGTGCTGCCGCTTCCGCTGACATACATTGAAATTGGCGTACTGATACTGGTAATTGTCGTCGTTGCGGCTGCGATTGCGGCCATAAGGAAGTCGCGGCGGAAGAGGTAGAGGAAGAGGGGATACAGTCGCGCGTGGCGTCGCACAGCCTTCGCAACAGACATCATACCGGGGGTACCGTGTCAGTCCAGGGACACGGTGCTCACGACCGTCGGAAAGGAGGAAAAGGGAAGAGGGGCTGTTGCGCCGCTTAACCTCAGCCGTCAATGTATGCGTCGATTTCAGACATGTCCACGTTACTGACGAATTCAGAAACAAGCCTGTCGATATTTCTGTTGACTATCGACTGATAGTCTTCTCGTGAGACTGATGAGCCGAGAAGATAATTCAGCACAGTGCTGTTCTCAAGTATGCCGTGTATGTTTGTGCCGAATACGCATTTGTCCACAGAAATCGCGCCCTCGCCCTGTCCGTTGACGCGAAGCAGCGACTTCTCCGAGCTGTTAAGCACTTCGCCATAGTGAATCTCGTAGCCTTCGTGTTGTCCTTCGTCTTTCATGAGGTCATTGTCGAACGAGTAACAGATGCGTCTCACTTTTTTCCTCTTTGAGTAGACGGTTGTGACATTCAGCAAACCGAGTCCGTCCATTTCATGCAAGCTGTTTGAGGAGCCTGCCCGGAAACGTATTTTCCTTCCAAGCATCTGGTAACCGCCGCATATACCGACGATGAACGCTCCCCTTTCGGCAGCACGCAGGACAGCATCGGCCAGGCCGCTCGACCGCAGATAGTTCAGATCATCATCGACGCGCTTTGAACCCGGCAGTATAATAAGTCTGGCAGCGGGCAGTGCATCGGCATTTTCGGCTGTGATGAAGTTCAGCCCTGTTCCATATGCATACAGCGGATCGATGTCGCTGTAGTTTTCCATAAACGGATACCTGACCATGGCGACGCTCCCTCCCTTCGTCCGCTCATGGATGTAGTCCAGGGAATCCTCTCCCGGAAGCGTTACCCCTCTGACATACGGCATGACGCCAATCACCTTTTTTCCAGTCAGTTTTTCCAGTTTGCTGATGCCCGGCCGGAGGATTGAAAAGTTTCCGCTCATTTTGTTTATGATGAGCCACCTGACCAGCTCCGGCTTTCTCATGAGTTTTATGGTGCCGTACAGGGATGCGAAGACACCGCCCCTGTCTATGTCGCCGACGAGGATTGCAGGCGTGCCGTGGAGAGCGGAAACAAATATGTTGGAAAAGTCATGGTGTGCCAGATTTATTTCTGCAGGAGAGCCTGCACCCTCCGCCACCAGCACGTCGTAATTGCCCGTGAGTCTGTCAACAGACTTACGTATGACTCCGGGAGCCTGCGACCGGAGAAAGCGGTAATACGCATCGACTGTCATGATCCCTCTCGATCTGCCGAGCATTATGACCTGCGATCCGTGCCGGCCCTCCGGCTTGAGCAGAAATGGATTCATGTAACGGGACGGAACGGTTCTTGCGGCCATCGACTGGAGCCAGACGGAGCGCGATATCTCATAGCCGCCGGACAGGGAGACGGAGTTGAGCGACATGTTGACGGATTTGAAGGGCGCGACGCTGTATCCCCTGTCCGAAAGATAACGGCACAGGATCATTGCCGTGACGGTCTTGCCGGAATTGGAAGATGTTCCGAGCACCTGAATGATCTTTGGCTTTGTCATTGATTGCGGAAACATTCACCGGACGATATTAAACAGTTTAGGATCCTTGCCGTCATTGTGCGCGTGATGTGATGCACGTGGATTGAGACGTTAGACCGTGCAGGCTACTATTGCATCCGGTGCATCATGCACGACATGACACTGCAGCCTTCAAACCGTTCATGAGTATGACTATTTTGTCTTCGGTGACTTTCTTTACAGCGCATGGGGTTGACAGTTAAATATATCCTGCAAAGCATAAGGTATCCGGGGGCAGGGGATTTGCTGTATCTGCAAACGTCTGCGAGGGGGGCAGGTGATCTGAGTTAAACGTTTACTGCTTTTTCTGTTCGGCTGCTACCTCATAGGCACGGCGATAATTTTTCTGATGGTGACACCGATTACCTGGAAGACATCCACCACCGTCGTAGCCTTGATGATCGTGCTTGCAGACATAGCAACGTTCTACATGGCGTTTTCAATCTTCAACTACCGCAAGAGGTTGATTAACGGCGTTAAACGCTTCATGAGCCTGACTGTCTTCAAAATTTTCTATACTATTGTGACACTGGCCTCGTTTGTATTAGCCAAATCGTTCACAACCGACCTGATAGACAGGCTAGTGGGACTCCTTTTTCTCTCCTTATTTTACGCTCCCGTCGACATGCTTGCAAGAGTGCATCACTTTTTGAAATACAGGCACAGCGCAGCGGTTTCACAACCGGGGCTGATTCAGTAGTCTTTCATCGCATCAATCATTCCGACGGCTGCGTCTATTTCATCCATAGTGTTGTAGAAGTGCGGTGCTATCCTGAGACCGATGCCCCTGGAGGATGTAATGACACAGCGTTCCCTGAGTTTAAGTTCCAGTTCATGCGGCCTTCGAACGATGAAGGATACAATGGCTCCCCTGCTTCCGGGGTCGGAAGGAGTAATGGTCTTCAGGCCGCATTCGTCTGCCAGGGCCATTGCGCGTGCAGTGAGTTTGGCCACATGCCGCTCTATGTTCTTCACACCCATCTCCAAGATGGTTTCCATCCCTTCTATGGCAGCGTACACGGAAGGGATGCTCAGCGTGCCAGACTGGAATCTGTCGGCGGTGCCGGCGTAATCGAGTTTTTCCGCGCCGAAGAGGAACGGATCCTTCTGCGAGAACCAGCCGATGTTTGTCGGCTCAAGACCGCCGATCAGTTCCCTCCTGACATACATGAAAGCCATGCCCGGCAGACCCATAAGATATTTCAGATTCCCGCCTGCAAGGAAATCGACATCGTCTTTACTGACATCGACGGGGATGGTGCCGAGGGACTGGTATGCATCCGTGTAGAAGAGTGAACCTGCCTTGTGCGCGATATCGCATATTTCCCTAATGTTCTGTCTGAAGCCGTTCAGAGAAGAGACGTGGATGGCACTGGTCAGCAGCGTGCTTCTATCCACCGCGCGCGAATACTGATCGGTTGAGAGCCTGTACCCACTGCTCCTGAGCGTTGTTATCTTCGCACCGTATCTCTGTTGCGCCAGAAAAATGAAGTTTGTTGTAGGATATTCCATGTCGCTGACGACAATGCCCCTCCTTCCGTCGTAGCGGAGTGAACTCAGGACCGAGGAGAGCGCTGAGGAAACGGAAAAGGACGGGAATACTTCTTCCTGTGAAGCACCGATCAGTTTTGCAAACAGTTTCGTTGCTGATGCAATCTTTTCAAGCCAGAGATCCCATGGATTGCCGAATTCCAGCATATCGTGTTCATATCTTTCGAGTGCGAGGAGGAGTCTTTTCGAGACAGGCGCATGCGAGCAGGCGGCGAGATATATCCGGCCCTCCTGATCGGTAAGATAATCACGGTAGTTGTTGCTGCTCAGGCACGCATCACCTTTCGGCTGTCTAAGCCGTCTCGACAATATACCCTTTGCCTTGAAGGGTTGCAGCATCGCACTGCGATTCCATTCTAAAAAATCCGATAGGGTGTTTGAATTGAGGTTAATTTTATTAGCCGCTACAGAGTCGCCGCTGCGAGCGTATGGCATCCTCGGTTGGTCCTGCCGCATCTCATGATTTGCGACGTGGGGCCATTGGTTTTTACGGATCGCTGTTTCAGAGCATCTCCGGAATGGGCCTGCTTCTCGACGTCGGAGCGATATTCATACCGGTGTTTGCGATAGCCGGAGAGTTTGCCCCGCTTTCAGTTCTACTCGGCTTCCTCTTCTCGCTTCTGCTCGTCAATACCACCTACATATTCTCGCAGAGATATCCGAGCTCGGGCGGCTACATCAAATTCATTTCCTCGGTATTCGGCAGGAAAGCGGGTAAAGCGCTCGGATGGCTCTACTGCACATACACTTTTGCGGTGCTGCCCAACATAGCGATATTTCTCGGCATGATCTATGTGCCCTCCCTCATAGAGCTCTCCTTCCCCGGCGTTCATGTGACACCGTTCGACAGTTTCGGCATCATGTGCATTGTTGTCCTTGCCGTCACTGTCGTCGTTTTGCTTGGCATAAAGCCGACCGCCAGGTTCGTGATCATTGCCGGACTTGCCGAATTGACCATACTCGTTGCACTGAGCGTGACGGTGTGGCATCAGACCGGATACGCATTGGATTCCACACCATTCCTGCCAGGTGCAGGTGCTGTCGGAACAGTGGGCGCCGGTGCCCTGTTTGCACTGCTGATGTTCGCCGGCTCAGGATCGCCTGTCATGCTGGGGGATGAAATAGCCAATCCATCCAGAAACATAAGCCGCTCGATTGTCCTGTCGGTGTCGACGGCAGGTCTGATCCTCCTGTTCACCGCATATGTCTTCGATGTGAAACTCGGACAGGGAGTGCACTCGCTGTCGGGGTCTTATCTGCCTTCAATTGCTGTATCAGCCGGGCCGCTGTTCGGCGTGTTTGTTTCGGTCTTCGTCATTACGAGTTCCGTCTCTCTGGCAGTGAGCTTCCTCACTGGCTTTTCAAGAGGAGTTTACTTCATGTCGAAGAACGGACTCATGATGCATCCTTATTTCGGCAGACTCAGCGCCACCCGGAGAGTTCCGTATGCTGTCGTCCTCCTTGCCGGTTTCCTGTCGCTGGCCACTGCGTCTCTGACAACGTATCTGTTCGGACCGTACACAGCATTCCTGCTGCTGATCACGACAGTGACCGTCGGCTTCGTCACAATACATACGGTGGTCAATGTGGCGCTCATCGCGGACGGCACAATGAGGAGAAATGCGTTAAAGCACCTGGCGCTGCCACTGCTTTCCTGTGTAACGCTGATATCGGCGCTTGACCTGACATTGCTTCCCGGAACCTGGACTATACTCGTGCCCGCGGCATTCCTCTTCCTCCTGTCTGCCTCGGTGCTGGCATTCTCCAAACTGAGGCCGGAAAAGACAGCAACAGGCTGAGCTTCCGGATGTTAAGATGAACGGCGACACACCTTCGAAGGCGTGTATCTTTCGGTCGCCACGCAGGGCGATTCACCTGACGGACGATTTTTCAAGCGTTATGATATTTCCCTGCTCAAATTCTCTCAGAATTTTCATCGACGCATCGCCGATATCCACCTTCCCAATACTGAAGACAGGGACATATGGTTCAGGACGTGTGCTTCGGCTGATGGGAGTGGGACCGAAGAAGATGCAGACAGATTTGCCTTCTTCCCAGTAGGCAATCTCACCGACATCAACATCCTTTGTCTTCCCGCCAACAGGAATCGCGCGTGTTATCTCGAAGTATATCTCCTCCCCCCAGACATTGCCTTTCGACGACACTGGAAGCTGCGAGAGCAGGGAATCGATTCCCGGGACATCTGACAGTTCGCCTTTGATTTCGCCACCGGGCAGGCGGAAAACAACATGTCTTGACATACTCATCGTTATAATGCGACCATGCACAAATAACTGTCCCGGGGCTCCGGGGCGCACCTGCAGTGGAAGAAGATAAAGTGACGCGCAAAAGAAATAAGCCGGAAATGGAAAACAGTCATAAAATTCAATGAGCACAAACTACGGTTCAAATCGAAACACGAAATTGTTCAAGCAGTTATATGCCAGGAAACGGAATTCAAACCTTCCTGACTTTTAAATCAGAATGCAGGGAGCTGTCGACGGCAACTATTTCCACGGTATCGCCCTTGGAAACAGGCTCTTGCGGAATGGCAACGTATGCATAACCTTCGACCACTATCCTCACCTGTCCTTTCCTGAAGACGTGTTTCACTATGCCCTTCGAACCGACAAATGAGGATCTGAGGGATTGTTTATAGATAAGCAGGTAGAAGAGAATGCCAATGCTTAGGAAGGTGCCCACCAGTGGCAGGGCGAGAATCAGTGGATTGATGCCATAAAACCCATAATGATGGTGCAAGAGATTGAGTAAGAGGAAACCGAAGAGTACCCATACTGAAACGCTCCCTGTGATAAAAATTATCCGAACGATCAAACGATGCAGTTTGCCGCTGATCACAATTTCACCTGCCACAGAATGAATGCCAGTTTCAGCCCAACCATCGTTCCCCGTTTTCAGAACGACGAACTCAGTATTATTACGTTTTGCAGAGCAACGGTTGTTTACACGCGAGAAGCTAGAGCAGCAGGCAGCAGAAATTTAAGTCAATCTGACACTATTGGGTGCAGCGCTTAAGAATCACAGCTGGACAGACGCACAAAAAGACGATTCAGTCCTGCTCCATTAAACGGCTCTTTGGAATCTGAACAACATCGAAAGGATTGCCATCAGGGTCTGCGAGTGTCACGTAATCCTTTCCCTTCTCTGCAGGCTGAATCATTTTCGCGCCCAGACGCATCAGTCGCTTCACCTCCGCAGCCTGGTCTTCCGCATAAAGATCGAGATGCAGACGATAATCTTCAGGGCGTGGTTCCGGAATTCTGTTGATTGAAACATTGGGTCCCTTTCCCTGAGGATCTTTTAGAACAACCCAGCCGTCTTCGGGCGGTTCCCTCGGTTCATAGTGAAGAGCCTCCTGCCAGAAAGCCATCATGCGATCGAAGTCCTTGCAGTCAATGACTATAGACCCTATGCGAATTGCGCGTTTTGGGGGCATGTGCTGCCAAGACTATCAGTGTTGTACGGGTTAAAGAATTTAATCAGTCCTCACGGAAGAGTTCGTAGTGGATTGTGCCCTCGATATACGGCATCGCGGAAGCTACCTTTTGATAATCCGTGTCCTGATCCACCACGAGGTCTTCATCCTCGAAAACCTTGGCGTCGCTGTACCTGTAGACGAGCAGCGCAGTGTTCATCGGACCCGACATTCCCAGCAGCAGTTCCGGGACTACGTAGCCTTTCTTCCGGCGATATTCCATGTAGCGCCGTACCGCGACCAGAAAGTCACTCCATTTTCCATAAGTTATCTCACCACGAACAAGAAGAACGACGCTCATGGGCATTTACCGGAGAAGAACAAAAGCTCCGTTGCTTAAGAAGACAGCACCTGACATGTAGGAGCGAAATACGTGGTAATCGTAGTGCAGACAAAATTACGTTCGGCAGGAAAACCACGGCTCGGGATACTTTCGGCACCCCGAACTCGCTGTCACGACGAAACATTATCTCGATAATCATTATCCAGATAATGATATTTCAGATCATTCGCAAACGCATTATGCCAGTGAATTCAGAACTGAATGCACATATCTGCAGATTTGTACCATTGCGGGAGCAGTCGCCGGAACCGGAGCGCATGGAGAATCGGAGCTGTGTTCCGCCAGCGAAGCCAGTTACCACCAAATTTGCTGGTGAGCGGGTGACTATGGAGATAATAGGTCAAATGACCCCATATTTGTCAGTGATCAATGATAGAAGGTCTGTCCGTCATGTCGTACTTGTTTCACACTTACATGCGACTTGAGGAGGCCTGGCCTGGAATAGGATGGATATCGGGGACAAGTTTTTGTATATCTAGTGCGTATATCCACCTATGAAAAGAATAAAGCTCCAGAAAATTGGCAACAGCCTTCGTGCAACGATTCCCAGGGAGGTGGCTGATGATCTTGGCCTGAGACAGGGACAGAGTCTTCTGCTTGATGTGAAAGATGGAACTATACTGATCAGAAAAGAAGGTTCGCGCAACATGTCAAGATTTCACGGCGCGCTGCACCTGACAGAGAAGGTGAAAAAGTGGCCCACGCCTTCGGAAATGAAAGATATCTGGCACTAGATACAAATGTGCTGGTGCAGTTCCTTATTTCGGACGCGCCGGGGAATGAAAGTCTTCGGTTTCTAGAGACCGTCACCCATTTAACCTGTCCAACTGTACTCCATGAAGCGTATCACACTTGTGTTTTCAAACTCCACCTGAATCCGGCAGAGACCGCAGGGATACTCAAAAAATATGCGGAAGAAAGCATGGTCGTTCCGATTGACATTGAAACCAGCCTGGCAGGTCTTGATGTTGCAGCAATGCACAATATGGGCGGAAGGGATGCACTGATAATTGCATCATATGCCTCCGCAGGTAGATTCTTTCCGAACCTGGGAAGTCACATCACTGTCCTGAGCTTGGATCGCGATCTGCTCCGGCTGAAGAAACTGAGCATTTCGGGCACCACAATCACTCTCCTCAGTCCGCATTCATATCGTTCCTCTTAGGTGAATGGTTTCGCGATCAGTGTGCATTAACCTGAACCAGTGACGATGGATATTCCCTTGACTCTAACAGATTGTCTTGGACTTATGACTTGCTTTAAATACCTCGCGCTGAATGTTAAGTTCAATACAAAGCAGCAGGCTGATGAGTGGAAAATGAGCAGGAATTCCCACCTTTTGCCGGTGGCATAAAGATATCTGAAATTGTGCACATAAGCATTTCTGCATATGAACGGATATCGGTCAAGCCAGGAGGGTGGAACCATGGAGAATGCAATCACAAAAGAAAATTATATCATGTTGAAGGAAACGCATTTCCCCTATGGGCGGTATATTTTTCAGAAAACGGATGGAGAAGCATATGCGACCTCAGTTCCCTCAGTTGTGGATAAGAAGCTCAATGCTCCGCTTGACGACGCAAATGGGATGAGGATTCTTAACAGCATTATGGACGCTCAACGTCTTCCGGAACATAAGGGAATGAACCTGTTCACAATCTATAATGCTGACAGCCAAGTTGTAGCTGTTTTTACAATACCACCGGGTTTCAGACTGATTGGCCAACAGTATTATGCAGTCGTGGTAGACGGTGTAGAACACTTCAGGCTTAAGGACTCATCGGGGCATGGAAATTATACAATCTGCAGCGCTGATACAAAAATTGCAGATGTTGAATTGATGGAGAAGCATCTCAGAAGATCCAGTCATCTGGTAAAGGTCGAGGGTACAGTGGATCTGCCGCTGCTTCTAGAGTCGCTTGTACTCGCAGATATCTACTCCCACATGCAGGCGAACATGATGATGGATGCGCTTGTCTGACATGCCAGAGTGTGATGTCTGAACGCAGTATGTGAGGAGGTTCTGTTATTCTTCATAGAATGTCAGGACGCTGTTGTGTCGGGCCGAAAGTGGAGAAACTGGATATGCCTGAAACAATAGGCAGAACAAGATGCGGCAATAGCGTTTGTGATCACTCAACTATCGGACTCCTGCCACCCAACCCCAACAGGTCAGAGCCGCCGAACCTGAGAACTCCGGCATCGTCGAAACTTCCTTTGAGTGGCGGTAAACACTGAAAGCTGCGACACAGAGGAGGAAGTACGTGCTTTCTTAAGGGCAAGGTTATAATTTAAATGACTTCACCGTCAGCTTTCGCACTTCCGCAGTATCCTTGCTCATTGCTTCAGCAAATTCCCTATCATCGGAAAGAATTCCAGCAAAAGACATCAAATCGCTCTCGCGTTGCAGCAGCCTTTCAATGACTTTGCTGAAACTTTCATTCCCTTTCCTGGCTTCTACAAGCTTATTGTACACTTCTTCTTTGACCGTCAGTCTTTTGGATGTCATCTTGTACCCAAATGCAGAACACCTACATACACATTCAGACCGTGTGACCTAAAAATAAAGCAAACTGCTGGACTGCTGCGCTGGCGGAAGAAACACTGCCCGAGGCGTACTTCGTTCTATGAGATATGCGTCAGTTGCCTCTGATGATTGCAACGTCTCCTGCACTATGCATGTTCCCAACCGCTGTAATCCCCTTCTTCCCACAGTTCTTTCATCTTAATCGCCTGGGCTTTTTGGACAAAACTGTCGAATTCCCTTATATCCCGTGCATCTCTTATGAGATGCATCACGGTCTCGCTGTAAGTCTCTCTAGGATATTTCCTGAGATCCTTGAGTGCTTCGACCGCCGACTTCTTGAGTTTGATGGTGATTATTTCTTCTTTCGGCATGTATCGCCTGTATGCATCACATATGTCACTATACACATGAGTTTATCGATGGGAACTGAGTGGATTGAGTCAAAATCCTGATGACAGAATACGGAAGGATGCCGTCAAGCGCGGAACGTGCCTTAAACTAATTCGCCAGGCATCATCCGAAGGCGGTCCCCATAGTGAGCATAACAGAACGTAACTCCAAAGAGCCATAGGTGAGCGGCGTTGCAGGAGATGATTTAATCAATGCTTGCGAATCATCAGGCCCGGAACTCTGGAAAATGTGTACTGTTTGTAGTGACTAGCTTGAAACCATAACTGATTGCAGTTGCAGCATTGTAAATAACATTCATTCCTATCAGTGTTCCCTGCCTCGCCAGTGAGGTGTTAATCTCTGCACTCATGTTTGCCATATTGGCTGTCAACGGCATAATCTCAATTGGCTCAAGGTCATTCAGTGCGGTGCTCAGCTTTTCTCCCCCCCCCACACAACTTCGTCTTCTGGTATCTGCAATGTATGCCGAACAGGTATTCGTGAACGTAAATGGCAGATATTGCAGCGAGGGAGAACTACCTGTCAATCGCTTTCGCAAGCTCAACGGCCCCTTCGTCTGAGTTCACAAGGGCCATGATGAATGATGTATCAAAGAGCTTCAATCACTCACGCTTATTAAGTCGTTCTGAAGTGATTGTTTCTGATTCAAGAATATGTCTCATCGCCTCATCCCGATCAACGCGGCTGATTGTTTTCCTCCCCGCTATGTCGGATATTTCACTTTTCTTGAAATTTCTTTTTATCACTGATGAGAAGCTTTCGTTTGGCAACTTTGACTTCTTCAAAAGCTTGTAGACCTCGTCGGAAACTGCGATTGTCTTGGCCATGTTCTTATCTTGTTAAGTGTGCACATGTGTATAATATTGATGCGAGCACATGCCCGCAGCAGGGCAGGAGAATAGAGACAGAGTCTGTCATTTCTCTATGGCGTGCGGTCCGATTCCGTCATTATTCCCGCTTATCTTATATGTGTTGGAATACGATTATCTTGTCATGGCCGAGATGGTCACAGTAGATGATAAGGGAAGGATCGTCCTGCCCAGGAAAATCAGAAAGCAGGCCCAAATAGGAACCAATGTGAAACTGGTTGCATACGTCAGTGGACCTGGAAAAGTGGAGTTATTAGACCCTGTTGTCTTGCTTGCAAAAGCGCGGGAAATCGCTGCAAAGAAACTTGCAGGGTGGAAAGAGGAAGAACATGACGCCACAGCATATATGATGCGCACTCAGAAGCGTTCAGATGAGCGTCGTTGAGTCAGTTACCCACATGACTCGCACCGGCTTTGGTTTTAATCTTTAGGAAATTCGACAATTTGCCTGCTCTTGACCGACCCATCCACCGCCAGTTATTTTCGCACATTTATGTCGCCGATGGAGGAAAGAATATTGCAGATTTCATTGATCACAACAAGCCGTTTCGGTTTCGGCTTCATCAAGAGTCCCCCCAGCTCATTTTTCCACGTAATATCTGTTACTGATGACTTGATTCTGGAGATGATGTCTTCCATTACGTATGATGAAGCTTCTTCCTTCTTACTGAACGGCGCGGCGGCATAACTGCGTTCCAGTTTCTTCCGGAGTAGGCTTCTGTCCAGTTCAAGTTCCTTATTTTTGATCAAGAACCATACGTCGAACAAGTCTCTGGGCTTCCTTCTCTGGAGTAGCGCGCGAGTTTTCTCAGCGAGTATTTCCTTTATTCCAAGTGTGAGAATTGATGGATTTATCTGTAAGTAAGGTTCAACGATAACCGCTCTCTTTTGGATTCGCTCCATCGGATAGGCTGTGCTGAGATTGAATGAAATATGATCCTTTTGCTGCAAAACGGAGGTATAGTACAGCATGAAATCCAGTCCCCGCTCGTTGCTGTACTGCACTTCTGTACTATCGAAACTTGTTACTCCCAGATTCATTCCCACTAACTTATTTACCGAGCGCATAAACAAGCCGGCTTCTTCAATGTTTAATCCCATGAGGTCAATATCCTCACTGAACCTTGTTTCATCAGGATAGAAAACTTTCTTGATACACGTTCCACCTCTGAAAATCAACTTGTCAGAGCACCAGCTAAATTCTGGCGAATCCGAGATAATTGCCAACACAATGGAAATGACTAAATCCTTTTCAATTGCCCCTCTTCCAGAACCTGTGCGCTCCGCATGACGATATAAAGCGTTACGGTCGAAACTCAAAGTGCGGATTCTCTCCAAGACATCATCATTCATAGACTGAAATCACCTCAAACTGATCCAGGTAGTTTCTGCTCACATGAAGACGCCATTTCCGGAAATATTCGGTTCTGCCTTTCTCCGGTCCCCAGTTGTAGGTTGCACTGGTTGTGGAAAGCAGTTTTTCGAGTTTCTTCACGAATTTAATCGCCGGAACGTTGGTCACGATCTCCTCTTGGGCCATTTCCAGCAGGAATCCCAGCCTTGCCGCTACCGATACAACAAACGGGTAAATGTAATCAAATACTCGACTCAACTCATTGAAATCGACTCCTCTATTCAGAGCGAACTTTGCCCATGTCAATGCCTCCCCGGCACCTCCAATTTTTTCTGTATAAATCACGGAATCGATGATTGTCCTCTCCAAAGTGGACACCGGGATTTGGGTCCCTTCAATTGTGGCGTGAGAAACGCCTCTAACCAGGAGCGGAGAGATGTTTGAAACAACCGGAATCAGTTCACCACCAAGATTTTCCTCCTCATTCTTTAGCATCTGGCACCACCTCGCAACCCTCTTCATCTGCGCATGATTCCCAGGATTGTAGATGATATGATATGAGTGTGGAATCTGAGTGGTAAGGCCCCAATGGCTGGCCGCAGCATTCAGGCCAATGTAATATTCAAGGGGTTTGAAAACATAAGGAACCACTTGGATTATTCCAGGAGAGTGCCCCCTGCTTTCGTTGATATAGACGCCCTTTCCAATTCTTTTGATTATTCCCTTATGATTGAGCAACGACAGCGTGTGGGCCAGACTGTTCTGGCTCGCTGATTCTGCCAGTGCCTGCATTGCGTCTTTCGGGGCGAGCAGAGAGTTACCCTCGAGTGATACAAGCCACCTGTAAAGAGTCGCCTCGTTTGGTCCCAGTCTGTTGCCATGTTTGAGTTTTGTCACAGATCTGGTAATGTATTAAGGACATATAATTACTTATCACTTCATAATTTATCTCATTTACACTGCAGAAGGAAAAGGCGGAAAGTGAATTCATTCACTCTCAATTGACAGATAAACAACATGCTCATGTATACTTGAGCTGCCTCGGCAAAAACTATTGTTGTTCAGCTATAAACATCTAAATGCATGCAAAATTGTACACGCACGAAATGTCCAAGACAATTACAGTAAACGTCGATGAAGACATCGAAAAGTCATTCAGGGAAGCGGCAAGCCGCAGATACGGGAAGAGAAAAGGATACCTTGGGAAAGCAATCACAGAAGCCATGAAAGAGTGGTCCGAGAAAGGCGAGAAGAGTGCAGAAACGAAATTTCGTGAACTCCTAGAAAAGGGTGTGAAGATGAAGAAATGGAAATACAACAGAGAAGAACTGCATGATCGCTGAAGTGTTCTTTGATTCCAATATCATATGCTACGCTTTTGACCTCAGGGAACCGGACAAAAGAATCATCTGCCTGGAACTGATGAATAAAGGAATTCGAGGCTATCCAATCACAGATTCTGTAATCCATGCCACAGCACGACTTACTTCCTCCAGCGTCGTAATCAGCGATCCTCATTTCGAGTCGCTCTAAGATGCTATTCTCCTGAGGTCTTCACATTCCTGATGCGGGCTGCTTCGCAGGTTGCACTTCATGAAGAATTTATATCAGCTCGGCATCAAGCTAGACTGCGTTCTATTCCCACACTGTATGCGATTGAGCTAAGCCGTATCTTCGGTATCGAAGAATTTGCTAAAAAGAACAGATTTTTGGCAAAATAGACATATTTTATGCACGGTGCGGTACTCGATGTCTGGCGATATTGAAGAGATTGACAGGAACGGGCGCATATATCTGCCATCCAGGCTGAGGAGAGGTCTTGGGAAGAAGTTCCTTGTTTTGCGTGAAGGAAATCGGCTGGTCCTGGTACCCCTGCCTGATGACCCCGCCAAGGATTTAGCAGAGCTAGGAAAGAACCATCCAGGCAGGTCGTTAAAGCAATTCCGCGCCGAGATTCTCAAAGAGGCGGAAGAGGATATACGCAGACACTGATTTCTTCCTTGCGCTGCTCAAGCCATCGGACTGGTTGAAAGGAAAAGCGAAACAGATTCTGAAAAAGTGTGGCAAAAACATTACCACTCTGGAAGTCACATTTATTGAACTGATGCCGCATGCCAAGCGATATCGCCGTCAGGATATAATGGAGAAAATATATTACTGATAATACTGTTTACAGAGAGGGAATAAATGTGAGCTCGGACAACAATCCGCGGGTATCGTGCCCTTCCTGCGACCACCTCAACGAAGCGGGGTATGTTTTCTGTTCGAATTGTGGTTCACCGTCTTCGGCAGTAAGCAACCCCACTTTCTGGCCGGAAGGCGAACGCAGGCCGTTCGTCCAGGATACGTATTCAGAAAACACCGACTGGATGGATAAAAAGATAGACCAGACGAGGACCGGTCTTCTGCTGCTCGTCGTAGGGTTGCTGCTGAGCTGGATTCCTTACATACAATACATCGGCTGGATTCTGGAACTGATAGGTGTAATACTCGTAATAATCGGTCGTGACGCGTTCGGAGTCAGACATGGACAGTATGTCATTTACGCCGTCGTAATTTATTCAATCGGATTCATAGCCGAATTCATGCTCGGCCTTTTATTTGCCGGGACCATTTTGTCGGTAACAGGGCCCGGAGTGTCAGCTTCCAGTGCGTCGGCGACAATGACGTCGGCATTTGAATCGCTGCTCTGGGGGAGCCTGGTGATATCTGTGCTGCTGGGCATTTCAACTGTAATGCTTGTTTACCTGCTTGAGGCGGCAAATGGAAGGACACTCTTATGGTTGGCGTTTGCAGCCCAGGTCGCGATGGGAACAGCCGGCGTAATAATTGTCGGGCCTCTGATTTCACATGCGATTGCTCTTGCCTTTGCGTCCAGTCCTCCGAATACGGCCCGCCTTTTGAATCTCGATAATGAACTTACATCTCTGCGTCTGCTCGGGGCCATCCCGGCGGTCATATTCGCATTCGCTTACTATCTGGCTGTGAAGAGAATCGATTCCGGAAGTATACCCGAGAGAGCAGCACAATAAGAGCGGAATGGTTGCATGCTGCATTGAGCCCTACTGCCATTTAAAGGGACATGACGCTGCCTTCCTGGCTGATGCGTACGACAGTATTGGCGTTGTGCAGTGCTTCGTTCGAGGATTGCGGTGAAACATAATCTCAATTTCAGCCTGACTCTTCAAGCGAAAGAATATATCCAGAGCACCTCAAGATGCAACTTTCTGAGTAGTAGTGCCGATGACATTCATGATTACCACATGGCGCTGAAGCCACCGTTTTCGAACGAATGAAATGCACCGTACATGCCAAATTTGTGCAAATGCTCACTGTAGTTGTCGGTATCTGCCGCCAATAATCAGCCCTAGCCTGGTCATTGCCCTTTTATAGTTACGTTTACTTACTGATTCGTAAGGAAATAAATGAAAAAACAATCGAAGGTGCTGGCTGTATCGCGGATGACTTCGAAGGGACAGATAACCATTCCCAAGAAAGTGAGGGAAGCGTTCGGCTTGAAAGTTGGCGATGATGTTACTTTCAGAATTGAGGGAAGAAGAGCCATAATCTCCAAAGGTGAACGAAAATCAATCTCTTCCCTCCTGACCAGTCAAGAATCATGGGTGGAGAAAGGTGTTCATTTTCAAAGGAGACTCAGGAAGGAATGGCGAGAATAGCGGCTATTCTCGACACAAACATATTCCTCAATGTGAAGAACAGAGAGGAACCATTCTTCGAGCATTCCCTGAAAGTACTGACAGCAGCGGAGGATGGCAGGATAGATGCATTCGTGTCAGCAATCACAGTTGCAGAGCTCTGCACCGGATACTATGAGCAGAGGGACGAATCCGGGGCGAAAGATCTGGTACTGGACTTCATGACGGATTCCAGATACAAGGTGGTTGATGTCAACATTGAAATTGCCGATATGGCAGGGGATATCAGATGCAAGACTCGCCTCCCACTTCCCGATTCACTTATAGTTGCGAGCGGCGTGGCTTCGAAAGCGCAATATTTG
>JAHEAA010000008.1:0-5824 GCA_019721035.1 Candidatus Sysuiplasma acidicola | reverse complement strand
AATTGCCGATATGGCAGGGGATATCAGATGCAAGACTCGCCTCCCACTTCCCGATTCACTTATAGTTGCGAGCGGCGTGGCTTCGAAAGCGCAATATTTGGTCTCACATGACGGCTCGTTTGAAAAAGCTAAACAGATCATCCGTCCAGTCTCCTCCCGCACATTATGCTCGCTCCTCGACTGAGACAGCCTGCTGAGGATTCTGATACTGTGACAATCATGCTGTCAACACTGACCTTGGTGCGGATGATTTGATGGCAAGAACTACCTACAAACACGTCGACGCAAGTAGATTGGACTGGAAGCATATTGCAGATGAGGTCACATTCGACTGCTTTATTGAATAAATGGAAATTCAACAGAGAAGCGCTGCACGATCGCTGAAGTGTTCTTTGATTCCAATAGCACATGCTGCGCTTTTGACCTCGGACAACCTGATGAGAGAACCATCTGCCCGGAATTTCGCCGCTATAATCCCAGTCGCTTCTTGACTTCTGAAGAGGAATATGTTCTTCCCGTTCTGATATCGAGCAATCCACGGAGCAGCGAAGCCCTGAACTCCTCGGTGTATTTGCCTTCTTCATCGCCTTCGGGTATCAGCGAAATCAGCGCTTCTATTGTTTCATCGTATGTTGCCCTTTTGTATGGCTTGAGGCGGCTGAGTTTTTCCCTCGTGGCCCTGGAAATTCGTATCGTTGTGTAACCCATGTATAACGAGTGTATAATGGCCACATCATGCCTATAAACCCGTCTTCTTCGAATCTGCCCGCTGCACTCCGCTTGGCGATACGAACAATTCCTAGCCGGAAAGACTACTTCCTACCAAGAAACCCGTGAAACACATTTGAACAGCTCTCATCCTTAGAAACAACAAAGTCCGTCCCACACATCCGTTTGGAGGAAGACATTCATGTTGAATTGGTGAAGAAGCCTATTTCTGCAATGATTGAATTCAAGGAGAAGAGAAGATAATTCTCCTGCTTGTGGCACAAGCTGTGCAACGCAGGCGAGCGGTCATTGGTAGCACAGAATTTCAGTCAGAACGGTCGGGCCACTCAATAGTAACCGTGATTTCTTCAGGTGTGTCTGTCTGGAAGAACGCCTTATTAAGCTGCACAATTACTTGATCGTCCTGAAACGACAGACGGAAGGATTCTCTGTACGTCTGCAGGTAAAGAAAACCAGGCCCGCCCTTTATACCGCGTATCTTCACGAGTTTTTTTGTTATACTTCCCAACAAATAGCCTCCTGCCCATTGGCCTGGAACGAAAGCGATCGTTGCCTATATGATATAAGCCGTGTAATTTGCCTGTTGCTAATTATTGCATTTCCCAGGCATTCATGCAGCCAGGTCCTCTGCCTTCTTTACTGTAATGCCGGCCGATTTTCCCGCCGAAGCCATTTTCTTGTCGTTTGTCACAAGAGGCAAATTTAGTTTCTGGCTCTGGAATATGTAAGCTGCGTCGTAAAAAGTCAGGCCCTTATCGAGTGAAAGCCGGAGCACTCTTTTCAGATCTTCCGGGTCAAGGTGAATCCTCCCCACAACATCCATTACCTTGGAGAATTCGTTGGAAAGAGCAAGGACTTTTTCATTATCCAGACCGCTTATGTGGCTGTCGTTTCCTTTGTTCAGAATACTCCCGATTTCATACAATGTCAGATCGAGAACGAATGAGCTGCTGAGTATGGGCAAAATCTTTCTATCCGAGCTTAAGAAAAACAATTCAAACAATGAGCTCGCATCGATCACATAACCTTGCGGCAAGTGCTCACCTCCCTTCTCTGTCCTTACGAATTTCAAGCACCAGTTGCTCCACGTCCACCCCCTTTAGAAGCTGATGTATCCTGGAAATGCTACCGGCGAGTTCCTCGTCTCTCCGTTTCTTTATTTCTTCCTTCAGTGCAGCTCTGATTACTTCAGAGTAGTTGATTTTAAGTCGTTTTGATTCCTCGAGCAGATTCTCATCAATCCTTACGCTCAGGAGTTTAGTCATACATCATTGTATGACGATTTGTGTATATACATATTTGGTTGCATGTTCAATGCAACCGGAGTTGTTCTTCCTGAGCTGGCTATTTTACTCCCGCCCATCCGTTCGAGAGTTCTTTCTTGATCGCCTCTTCCTCTGCATCTGTGAGTTTCCAGCTGCCAAAGCAATCTGAAAGGTTGCCTCTGGTATGTGCCAAGCGGAGTATTACCTCAGTAAAACTCTCGTTACCTCTCTTCTCCCTCTTGAGCGATTCATATGCTGCATCGGTAATGGAGATAGTCTTGATTGCCATACAAGTATGTGTATGGGCATGCACACTTAAAGACCTTGATATGCGTAGGCACTTCTTAGAAAAGTGACAATCCAATTTCTCTAAAAGATGTCCTCTACCGGCGAATAGCGCTTGATTCGGTATTACTTAAATAAGTAAATGGTATTACCACAATTGTATGCAGGAAGTGGTCACAGCAAAGATATCAAAGGACTTGAAGGATCGTGCACGCAAGTATGGAATAAACATATCCGGCTTGGTTCGCGGTGCCCTTGAAACTGAAGTCGCAAGAAGGGAAGAGAATGAGCTCAGAAAGAGCCTCGATGAATTGAGTGCTTCTCTAAAGGGCAGGATTTCCAGCAGGGATGTGGTCAGGGCTGTTCGTGAGACAAGGGACGAACGTTGATTCCAGACCGCTCGCGTACTCCGAAATTTCAAACGTCCTCCGCAAGTTTGTTTGATGCATCTGCAATTGTCAATCTGTTGATTTCACAAGGCGGACGGATTATTGACATTGTAACAGGAAACTGGACACTGGATTTGACAGTATATGAAGTGGGTAATGCCGTATGGAAGTTGAATACTATAAAGAGTAAAATCACATCGGCTGAAGCCGATAACCTCCTTCGTAACTTGCTGGACATAGTGGCGGACCGGATAAGACTGATATCATCCTCGGAAATCGACCATCTCTCCACAATTAGAATTGCCCGTGAAGAGAAGCTCGGTTATTACGATGCAATCTATCTTTCCATCGCCATGACCAGAAATCTTCTCCTGGTTACAGACGATAGACGGCTCTACAATTCGGCCAAGAAGTATGTGAAGGTCCTGACTTCAAGCCATCTCTGAAATTGAGCATCGCTTTGCCCACAGTTTCCATATGATTTCACAGAAGCTGAAACTGCTTGCCTGAGAAGGCGGTATTGATTTCGTCCAGTCTCTTAGCAACGTATCTTCCCTTCTCGGTGAGTTCGAGCTTCCTTGTGCGGTGCACTGCTTCCGGATCAAAATCCATTGTTATCAGTCCTAGCTCTGTCGCCTTTCTGGCTGCCGCATATCCAACATTGGGATAGATGTTTGAAGCATCTATCATCCATGTCATATTTCCTGGTCCCTCAAGGTACAGGAAGAGCAGCAGCCGTGCCAGACCCGATTGCTTCTCAAATGCCCTGATTGGCTCGATCTTGTCTGATATCATTTCTACCACCCCAGGTTCTAAGCCAATTTCTCTCCTGAGCCAGGAGTGAGCAGCCATTGCCGATTTTAATGCTTATCAGACAATTATCCAGCCCGGATAACAGCATAGGATTTAGGAAAGTCGAGTAGAGACAAAATCTCAATATTCAACTTTCTACTGATCGGTCAACATTGTCTCTGCGTATTCCGCCAGTCCTCTGAAACCTGAATCATAGCTGAGAATGAATTTGATCTTCTTGTCCTCAATGTGAGATAAGGAAATGCAGTCGGTGAAGCTGAGTCTCCTTTCACTATAGCGCCTGAACATCTCCCAGGCTGAAGCGAATACATTCTTATCGGTCCACAGAAGCTTAATTCGATCAGACTTGATTATGAAATTTCCTATATCGAACGCAATTTCCGGTTTTCCGGTTCTTGCGAGTGCGAGAGTAACTGCCTCGTCGACAATATAATCTGAGGTGTAAACCGTCCCGAAAGTACCCTTCAGCGCCTTTTTGATTACCTCGACGCTCGACCTGTGCTTGTTGTCTTTGGAGTTTCTTGCACCGACGAACACACCGGTATCTACGAAGACAGAAATGATATCACTCTCCCTGGCGTTCCAATCGGTAAAGGTACTTGTCGACATTCTCTGCCGCGTCACTCACTCCCCAGTTGACCGGTTTGCCTAGCATCTTCCATGCAGCGTCTTTTTCAAGTGGTGTTTTCTTGATTTGCCTTATGAACTCATCTTTGTGAGCGGTGCCGAAATCGATGAGGGCTCCCAGCGCGTCCTGCTCATTGAGTTTAACACCTTCCTCCAGGAATAGGCTCGCGAGAAATTGCTGGAGCGTCAGCTTCTTTTCTTCTTTTATCCTTATGGTTGTAGACATTGTATACATGTATATGTGTATACAATATATAGCCTTTTAGTTGTCATACTGCAGCTATTTACATGGCATCAATATATGGTTAGGTTTTGTTATCCTGTATTAAAAAAAAGCAGTCACAATGTGTATTAACTTGCTTTGAGATATTATAACCAGAAATTTCATGTGTTTAGCGTAAGTCGCTGATAAGTGGAGGTGTGAACGACTTGACCCTTTCAAGCAAATATATTTCCGAAGGGTTTCTAAACCCCTTTCCAGTCGACGAAGTAATCCAGCTGGGAAGGAAGAAACATTGGAAGTATGCAAAATACGTCAAAGAGAAACTCACTCAGAACGCTGGAGCCAATTCCTCCGACTTTGCGGAACTTCTGAAGTTGATGATAGACTTCGTGAAGGAGGATGTCACCCTTCTTCGTATAGATACTGCCACGCTGGAAACTTTTTTCAGGAAGATAGACGAGTTGAACGAGGCTTTCAGGCAGATTGATAACTACATGAAGAAACTGAGCATGTCTGAAAGAAGAGAAGTCTGGACAGCTTACATAGATTCTGCTATACCCAAGATGGAAAAGGCGCGGGAGTCTTTTGCAAGAGTCATCGAAGACAAGTTGGAATGGGATGACGTCGACCCACTGATGATATCATATTTTAAATTGTACGTTAGAGCCTTTCAATCGCTGAATTCAGAATTGAAGACTTGCCAGGATCAGGACGTTGACAGAATACTCAACACAATATCTGTTTTTATACTGGTTTATCAACCGGTTATTTACGCTCATGCGTCGATTGGAATAAGCAAGGAAGTCGTTACAAGACGACTTTCAGAGATACTCCTGTCATTCAGCACTGCGCCCGACGGGATTCCAACGATATCAGAAACCATGCTTCTGGGCGAAATGCTAAAAGTACCCCTTGAAGAAAGTGCATAGTAGGGTATTCCATTTACGGCTGCGGCGAACAAGATGAATGCGAGCAGGATGCTCTTCCTGGATACTCAGATTTTGCTGGAGTTTGTTTATCCTGGCAGACCAAATCATGTTGAGTGCAGAGTGTTCTGCGACGGCTTGAAACCAAATGAGACACTTGTTCAAAATGTAGTAATGATTGAGTTGACAGATATTTTATTGAATTCAATACCGGCATAATGAATCTGAGCGCTGAGAATTTGTATCATGAATGTATTAATACCCCCGTGGCGATCTATATTCAGTGGCTAAGAGGGTTGCATAAGTGATCCGTTAAGAGCCTCGGTTCTTACTTGGCTGCATCTCATGAGTTTTCGGGCGGTTATGTTTTTAGGGGCGTTCACTTTTAACGCCCCTAAGTATCTTCTCTATGTTGATGAATCAGGTGATCCTTTAGGTTGGAGAGATCAAACTCACTTTATACTCGGGGCAATTGCGGTTCACGAAGGGCAGGTAAACACCATAAGCAGAAAACTTGATGAAATTCAGCGAATTGTGTTTCCGGAAACTGGAAGTGGGATAGATATC
>JAHEAA010000007.1 GCA_019721035.1 Candidatus Sysuiplasma acidicola | reverse complement strand
TGCAGAGAACATCAGCGGAAGACTCAATCTGCGCAACCGCATATACAGGGAATTCATAGACCGTTACAGTCTTGCGAGTCAGTATCCGTACTCTGTTGCGGAAATTGCATGGTCCATTGTAAAGAAACACAGAAGATGGCACAGGGTGCCTGTTGCCAGGCACCCGATGATGAAACTCGACAGTTCTGCGTACACAATCAATAATGGTGTATTGAGCATCGCATACGGACAGGGAAGGAACGGACAGCGCATAAGTGTAAGACTGAAATTTGGTGAATACCAGAGACTGTTTATGGAAGACAGAACACTGAGTATGGGTTCGGTCACAATCACTGCTGACGCAATAGTTGTCGCATTCACAAGGAACATTGCGGCAACAGCACCGGTCTGGAAGGTTGCATTCGACATAAACGAGAAGTCGCTTGTGTCATCAGACGGTGAACGGTACGATCTCTCTGAAATTGCAAGACTGCAGACCGAATACGGACAGAGAAGAGCTGAGTTCTCACACAAGCACAACGAAGACAGACGACTCATAATCAAAGTGTCAAAACGTTCACGTCAGTGTGAACGCATACGACAGCGTGTTCACGCTGTCGCCAATGAAGTTGTGAAAAGAGCAAGGGACGAGTCTAAGACGATTGTCATGGAGAGACTCACGCACATACGCAAATCGCAGAGGAAAGGGAATGGGAAGGGCCATACGACGAGGCGCAGGATCAACAGATGGCCCTTCTCCGTCATGCAGAAGGCGATAGAATACAAGGCTGCATGGGAGGGAGTGGAAGTACAGTACGTGAGTCCCTCCTGGACGTCGAAGAAGTGCTCCGCGTGCGGTAAGGTGAATCGCAAACTCGGAGCAGAGAAGGTGTGGCAATGCCAGTGCGGTGCCACACATGACCGTGACTTCAACGCAGCCATGAACATATGGTCACGGTCCAACCCGGTGTGTCTGCCCGTGACCCGGGCAGGAGCGGGAGGCTGATGAGGCCATACAGCAATACAAAGATGCTGAGCGGAAGCCTTCAAGTCATTTTCAAGCGAAAATTGACAGGGTCTTGAAACAGTGGATACTCCGGACCGTTATCGTACCACGTCCACACGTTCCAATATCAGGAGTTTCGCCGCCAGGAGAACGGCAACAGCCTCCGCAAATCGAATCTCTCCTCCAGAACCGGCAGGGCAACGAAGAGTGTTACAATGACGGCAAAGGATGCTGCTGAAACTCCGTATGTAATCCAGGCAGACTGGAATGGAACATAATCAAATGTTATGCTGCCGGGACCTCCGCTCACCAGGAATATCATGTCTCCAATTGAGCGGGAAACAGGTATACCAGACTGTGAAAAATAAGATACAAGTCCGGGTTCCGAAGACCATTCTGAAGGCACACCGCCGGGAGTAACGAACACCAGATAGCTGCTTGAATTCAGGCCGATGATGCCCGGCATGAGTACATTGTATCTTGCATCATTAACCTTGTTGCTGACAAGCGGAAGGAAGTAGCCCCCTCCGACAGCCGGCGTTGCTCCTCCCGACACAAGCCACGCATAGTCAGTGAGATTCACACGTGCAGAAAGTGTGATCAACTCGCTGTAGGACTGCACAGATAGAACTTTGTGAACGATGTAAGCCCTTGAAACAGGGTGGAGATTCAGAAAAAGGGCACAGGCTGTTGTGTTTTCAACCAGCCTCATGTCGCTCTGGTGATACAGGAATGAATAATTCCAGTAATCGGCGCTCTTGCTGAGAAAAACATACTTCACATCCATCACGGAAAGTATGTTGCCTAAATGCGATATATTGTTCCGCTCGCCGAGAATAGACAGTATCAGCGGAGAAAACAGCTGCTGGGAACCCTCTCCGCCAACATAGGTGTTACGTCCTCCGTATATGAGATTCTGTCTGAAAAAGGAGTTGAAAGGCGAAGCGAACTTGGTCCCGCTCCAGTTATAATACATGTATCCGTGCCAGGGCAGGATCAGCGTGGAATAATCGGAAGTGTTGTTGTTCATAATGCTCTCCGCCCTGTACCAGGAGGAAGGGTACTGGACATTTGTCAGCTGCCCGTTAAATGAGTTCATTTCCATATATGAGTAGACGAACGGTGAAACGAGTGAGACAGCAATGATCGCGGCAACCGCTGCCACAACGTATTTTCGGCTGTTCCCGCGGAAGATTCCACTGACTTTGCCTTCATTCTTGCCTACGCCGGTCAGGTATGACTGAAGCTGGAGAAGTCCAAGACCGCCCAGAAAGCTGTAGGCCATGACCACTATAGCGACGAATTTCTGTGGCTCCCTGAAGCCGTTGAAGAGAGGGAAGTTGTCGAACATGAAGGTGTAGAGTCCGGCTGTGAGAGGGGAGGATATTCCGGTTGCAAACAGAATAGAAAACACTGCGGCGACTGCAAGGGAGACTGCCGCCGGTGTCCTCGCGGTGCCGTAATAGCTTATTAGGCCGAAGATGGACAGGAAAAGGAAGAGGAAGAAGATCGAGATGAGTGAGGGAAAAAGTGTCACCGGGTAAATATAGCCAGTCCGGAAGAAACCGTACATGGCGGCTACGCTAAGCATCGTATTACCGAATACCGTAGGCGTGGATGCGAAGGCAATTGCGTCAAGGAATGTGAACGTGCCCATGATTTGACTGGTCGAAGTGCCTGCGGAGGTGAGCCAGTAGAAGTTGAGAAGGCAGAGCATGGCTGCAATCAGAAGGACGGAAGTGCATGTCCTGTAAAGATGAGCGGCAAGATTACCCCTTCCTTCATACAGACACAGGACAATGAAATAAAGTGCCGAAATGCCGACCATCAGCACAAACGTATGAATGTCGAAGACTGCCACCAGTGAGAACACAAGAGCCGCCCGGGCTGCGCCCTGCATCTTGTCTTTCCGGGTGGCCGCAGCCATCAGTGAGATAAACAACAGAAAAGCGAGCGGGCTCAGGGAATATGCAAATAGAAGACCCCATGCACCCGCAAGCATCCTGGCATAAACAAACGGATTCACCGCATACAATATAGACGAAAAATATCTGGAAGGACCGTTGAGGCGGAAGTGGCCAGAGAATAGGTACATCGTGGAGGAGGAGAGGAAAAAAATCAGGAAAAGGAATATTTTCTCAACAAGCCATGCGGGGATCACTGCGTAAGCCACATACTCAAAAAGGGCGAGTGCATTTCCACCTCCAAGTGAAGGTGACAGCGCGTAAACTCCCGAAAGTGATATGCGGGGACCGAATACCATGTCCGTCACCAGAACATACCCGGGTGCGAGAAAGGCACTCATTATAAAGAGCGATATAAGCGAAAAAAATACGGCCGGAACCAGAGTGCCGATTATGAACGTATAATGTTTCTTTAACCGGTCGATGAGAGCATATGCGTATTTTTCTACAGGCGAAACAAGCACGCGGCTGCTGTGTCTGCGCGTTTCTCTGTGATCATCGATTATCAGCAATATGACACCGGCAAGCAGGCAATAGAAGAAGACTATGGCAATGTCGTTGGAAATCGAGGAATTGCCGGCAGAGGATTCTACTGCGGCGGCTATGAGCAGAATCAGCGCGAGTGCAATCAGATACCTTGGGTCGGTGCGATAAATAACATATAATATGGTGAAAGGCAGCAGTATGGCGATTGCAACCACGTTGTAGATTTCCGCAATATCCCCTCTGCTCACAGAAGAGAGGTCGGATAAATAAACTCATTTCGAGCAACAGACAGACGCAGCACAGCCTTGGGAAGGTTTATTGGCAACATAGTCAATAGTCATTTAAGGTGCTGGCATGTCATTCAGAAGAACAGTTTTTTCACGTAAACGTGAGACAACGCTGCCGCTTGGCATACTTGCACTGACCGAAACTGGACAGCATGCATCAGACAAGCCAAAAGACGATTATACGGCAGACAGGGTCTTTACTGACAGGGAAGGAAATACCAGTATTTTCGCATCCTCCATAATAAATGCCGACATAAACTCCAGTGGAGACGTCTGGATCGGAGCCGACGCCGTTGTCGAGGGAAACGTGAATGCCGAAGGCGATCTTATTATGGAAAAAAATTCGAAGATCACCGGGTCGGCAAGAGTAGGCGGTTCTGCAAATTTCAAAGACAACGCGGTGATACTTGGAGAAGTGAGCATTCAGGGTTCGGTCTACAGGGGTAACAATCCGCCCGAGCACATATTCAAGCATCTGAGACCGGCCATGAGGCTCAAAGAGTCAGGCAGCACAGGGGAGTTGCCGGATATTGCCGATGAAGTGGACGCACTGATTAGTAACGGCAGAATACAGCCTGGCTCGGCAGTCATCATACAGGAAAAAAAGCCACATCTCTCGTATGCACTGATACGAAGACTTTCCAGCGAAGGAATGAAATGCATGATCATTGGCCGCGAACCTCCGGAGAGAGTGCAGTCGGTGAGGTTCATACGCATAAACGAAGAGGATGTGATCTGGCTGACTACGCTGGTCGGCAGGAGGTGTGTCAACCCAACGCATCTCGGAAGCGTCCAGAACGCGCTCACAAAATTTATTGATTCCAACCGGAGAGGCATCGTATTGATTGACGGTCTGGAATACCTGATATCAAACAACGGATTCGACGCTGTACTCAGGTTCATCAACAAGATTGAAGACATGATAATAACAACCGGAACTACTGTCGTTGTTTCAGTGGACCCGAGAACGCTTGATGCACAGCATCTGGCACTCATTGAACGCGGATCTGAAACTGTGTACAGCGACAACAGCGCCGAGGAAACAGGAACGGTGCTGAGCGCCGAAATTGAAGAACGGCTGAAGGAGGAGTCGGTCAGGAGACAGCAACTGGAGGACAGGCTTGACGGCTATCTCTCCAGGATTGAAAATGCGATCGTGAGTGTGAAGTCCGAGGCCAACACCGCACAGGAAAGCAGACTCAGCCGCCTGACTGAGCTTGAGGACGCGCGAGAGATCATCAAGGAGGAGATAAAAGCGGTGGACGAGGGCATGCGCGATCGTGAAGCAGAACTCATGAAAGCAATCGACCTCAGGCTCAGAGAACTCGCAGAACCTGAAGGAAAGCAGCATGCGCTGTACGAACTGGAGCAGCAGTTGAGAGAGAATTCAAGCCTGCTTCTCAAAGCAGTTCTGCTTGCCGAACGTCTTTCGATGGAGAAAGTGGGATCGAATGATACCGGGCTGAAGAAAATCCCCCAGGCTGAGCAGGGGAATTCGATTTAACGGTTGCGTATCCTGCGCCGTAGATATATCGATGCCACGACACCTGTCACGAGAGGAAGAATGATCGCGGGAAGATAATCCGTCCAGGGAAGCTTCTGAACGACGGTGAAGATTATCTGACCGGCGCTCGAGTTGTTAACCGATAAAATATATGAGCCTGGAACAGCAGAAGGTACAACGAAAACTGTGCTGAATGAGCCTGAACCGTTTGTCACGGCGGTGCGGCCCGTATTGTTGCCATCCCAGAGAAATGCCAGATTCCTTCCGGAGTGGAAACCGTTTCCGGTGATTACTATTCCCTGCCCTGCGAAGCCGCTTGGCACATCTGACGAAATCGACGGTGCCATGAAGAGCATGACTGGCGTCGCATTGTTGCCCTGAGCATCAATGGCGCCAAAAAACTCCGGCCCTCCGGGCACGGCCGGCACGTTTATCGACAGTGAAAAGGATCCGTTGCTGCCGCTGGAAACAGATGTGGACGCCTTTCCTGAGTACCAGAACAAATCAACGCGGGAGTCGGGTGAAAAATAATAACCTCTCACCAGAACCGTTTCCCCCTGACGTATGTTAGTGATGTTTGAAATCAGCAGCGGTCTCACCGTGAAATAAGTGCTGTTTGAAACCAGACCGGATGCTGACCCGAGACTGAAACTGTATCTTCCGGCGGCTAAAGCAGGCACCGTAATGGAAAGAACAGCGGTGCCGTTCGCCATCACGGGGGCGGAAGCTGTTCTGTAAACGCGGCCGTTGATCAGCAATTGAACAGCATTACCCTGGACAAAGCCGGTTCCGATAACGGACAGGGGCATTCCGGGAGAGCCCTTATCGTTTGACAAAAAGATTGATGTCTGATTGATTAAGAATGGCGTGGACACGTATTGACCGGAAAGGGAAGATGCGTAAACAGAATGTGAACCATGCTGCGACACTGGAACGGTGAATGCAACGACTCCCTTTCCGTACCCATTAATCCTTCCGCTGACATTGAGCTGCGATCCAGGCCACGTGATGTACACGCTGCTGCGGGATCGGAAGCCTGTAAGCAATGCAAGAACATCCTGCCCGACATGACCAGATGACGGCACGATGGACATGAAAGGCAGAACAGTTCCATTTCCCCGGATCGCCATATAATTGCTGAACCTGACAGAGTAGTTACCGCCGGGGATACCGGGAAGATCCAGGCCGATATAGCCGGCACCGTTTCTGTCCGTGCCAGTGGAGTATCTGTTCATGGAAGTGTTGTCCATAACGGGGTAGCCGGCGTTGTAATTTGCCGGAAATCCCGAAACCATTATCGTCACATGTCCGCCGATGTACTGGTTTGCAGGAAACACTGAAATTGCGGGATGCGTTGATGGAACAGAAGCTATGCCCGCCGGGGCCAGTTGGAAATCATTCCCGCCCGAAAGGATGGAAAGGGTGAACGGGCCACCGCTCAGGTTTCCCATGAGTGTTACGGTGAAGTTGGCAAGAATGCCTGAGATGCCTGAACTGAACGGACCGTTGGCAGCATCAACGACATGCCCGTAACTGTCCGTCAAGCTTGCAGAATTGTTCTGGACCGTGTAGTTGGATGGAAATCCGCTGATTGCTCCAAACACTATAGATGTGCCGTACGTGCCTGCGGTGGAGACAATAACGCTTGAATTCAGCCGTATGACGGACGTGCTGCTCGCAGACACGGAAACAACATCACTTTCAGTAGCGGCGATCACCTGCGTTGTTCTCCCTGTTTTCTGAACCACAGGTGCATGGCCGGCCGTAGTGGCGGGAGGGCAATACTGTACGCTGAACGCCGGCATTGTTGCCGCGGTTACAGGTATCTGAAAAACCAGCAGCAACACCAGAGCCAAAACCGGAACCAATTTCAGGGACATTGTCTTCTACACCCCAGTCAACGAACGAAATTCGTAATCCGAATCACCAAAATTCAGGCCAGTACTCTGTTTCGGCGCATAAATAAGGTGATTCCTGCGTGAAAATCAGACATGATAATGAGCACTTCATGTATTAAAGGTAAAGCCAGCAACTGCAGTCTGATGGATCAGACTCACGAAAAAAGAATTCTGCTGGAAATAGACTCGCATCGAATCGTTTCCGGAGAAGTTTACATTATTGAAGAACCGAAACCGTCATTCTTCTTCGATATTTATGCCGAAACCTCGGTACAGGGTTTCAAGACGCTCCTTATCACGCGGGAATATCCGGAAAGGGTCAAATCCATCTACAACGGGAGCGGATCCAACGTCATCTGGCTGACACACGTTGTGGGCAGGGAGTGTATCGAACCAACCCAGACAAACCTGATACTGAAGAAGATCGTCTCATTTACCAAGGACAATTCGCCCTGCATAGTCATGCTTGACGGAGTAGAATACCTCATAAATCAGAATGGCTTCGATCTTGTTATGGGCTTTCTCAATCACATCCGTGATTTGCTCATAATCAGGGATTCGGTTCTTCTTGTCTCACTGGACACACATACGCTGGAGAAGAGAGAACTCGCGCTCCTTGAAAGAAACATGAACATAATCTCCGGAGTTCCCAACGGCAAGCCGGGTGCGGTTCTCGCCTTGGAATCCGGGGTCATAAAGATAATGAAAACACCGAATTCCAAGCGGTGAAATTCAGGATTCTTCTCTAGATTTTCTTCTGTAGAGGGCGACCGAGGCTATTGATATTACAGACAGAGCGGCGACCAGAGGAATAAGGCCTGAGGCTGCTCCGGAAACAGAGGACAGGAAGCCCGGAGAGGAAGCGGTTGAAAGTCTGATATCCGATATCTGACTTGGAGAACTGATCGCAACAAGCGTGTAACTCCCGATATGTGTTACATTGTAAGATGTTAAATTGCCCGGACCATTCATGAGTATAGATGTCAGACCTGCCTGATGGCTGATCCTTGCACCATTGACATACACATATGCCTGACTCGCAGTCAGGTTGTATATAGCCCCATCGAAGAGGAATACCATTGTTGCCGGACTGTTGACACCGCTGCCACCAACCGCCACATGAATATTGTTTCTTGCGGCACTGACGGAGGTCACGGCAATAGAGGGGACGGAGAAAGAAGACTCATAAGAGAATGAACTGCCGGATAGCGTTGCCGAAGCAACGTAGGAAACAACACCGCTCGCCATGCCCTGTGCTAGGTAGCTGAGTGCCGAGCTGAGAGCGCTGACGGTATTGGGCACCTGGAAAGAGGAGAGGAATGAATATGCAGGCAAGGCGGTCTGAATTTCATCATAACCTGAAATCCGGTTGAATGAAGTCGAGTTGAGACTGAGGTTTGAGCCGCCGGTCATGATGTAACCGGTCATATTCGCATTTGAATAAGTCACTGCGCTGAATCCCTTCTGTATCAACATGCCGGACTGGAGTTTGCCTGAAAATGTCATATTGTCTGAGAGAGACATCGTGGTGTATACGGTTTCATTGTTTGAGTAAAGCTGGATTATACCCTGAGGATCATCATGAATGATGAGCAGAAGGGAATTGGAATAGACATAGAATATGGGTCCCCTGACGCCGGGTGTTAATGAAGAGAGAGAAGCGGAAAGGAATGACATGGAACTGAACAACTGTGCCGAAAAACCCGAAATAGGACTCTGGTTCAGGTGGAAATTGAAAATCTCCGGCCCGTAGCCGCCATATCCAAGAACAAAATCAACATATTTTCCGTGCACAGACAAATTATTCTGTGAAAATGTAAACGGTGAAAAAAGAGTTGTAGAGGAATTTGTGCCGTAAAAGGACTCGTTTATAATCGACTGAAATCGGAAAGAGGTGTTTACAGAAAGAGTCTGTGGTGAAGATTGGATAGGAATCTGTGTACGAGGATGCATCTGGACGTGAACGGCGCTTGCGCCAAGCATGCACGAAATCGCTATCGCAAGAAGTAACATTCGTTTCTTTGTGCTCATTCCAATCACAACAGCTGATGCGGTCTTTTCATTTCGCAATAACACTATATAATTGTTTAGAAAAGGGATTCGGCTCGTGAATGCCTCACCCCGGATTCATGCAACAAAGAACAGTCCTTTAGCTTTAAAGTCAATGACTCACCTGTCCTGAACGGTGATCGGATGAATGGAATCGTGCTGTTTCTGACGTTTCTGGTGCTAGGCTTTTCGCTGATGCTGTTCATTGTATCGGTGATCAGCTTGCTGAGAGTGAAGAGTGCGAAAACGGCATTGCTCTCAGTGGCCTTTGGCTTCTACTTCCTGAAGGAAGTATTCATGCTCTATCTTGCGCTGACACAGGGCGCAGCGTACTCGTACTTCCTCTTACTGTCAGGTGTGCTTGACCTTGCAGTTCTGCTGTTCTTCTATGCTGCAGTATTCAAATAACGTGGGAAGCGGATGGAGAAGGATCCATTATCCCTGGAAACAAGACGCAGGATTTTTCAGTTTATCAGCGACAGACCTGGCACATATATCAGGGAGATAGAGAGAGAGCTGGCCATGCAATTCGGGCTCATACAATACCATCTTGGCATACTTGAAGACATGAAGCTTCTGACATCCGTAGATGACGGCTTCAGAAAGAGGTATTATGTTTCACACGAAGTCGGCAAAGTCGACAGGGAAATGCTCTCAGTCCTGAAGCTCAAGACGCCGAGGAGAATAGCAATATATCTGATACAGAACGGAAACAGCACGTTCGACGGCATACTTTCTCAGTTTGAATTTACAAAAAGTGCGCTCTCATTCCATATGAAGAAGCTTCTCATGTCCGGCATAGTCAGGGAGAACAGATCAGGCAGCGGGACGACATATGAAATCGCCGACGTGGATGAAGTTGTAAGAATAATCATCACTTACAGGTCGACCTTTCTTGACAATGTTGTCGACAGCTTTGTCGACTCCTGGCTGCAGATGTGAGGCGGGTTGCCTGCAGAACGGCAGCAGGTTTGAAGTGCAGCGGTGCATTTAGGATCTCAGGGTGCCAGAAATGTCGGCGTTCGAGCTTGACAGAACGGATCTGTCAATACTGCGCGTTTTGCAGGAGAATGCAAGGAAGAGCTACAGGGACATAGCAAGAGAGCTTGGCATGTCTCTCAATACTGTTTCATCAAGAGTGAAGAAGATGGAGGGGGAGGGAGTCATAACAGGATACTCCACAATTGTTGATCCATCGAAAACCGGATTTGACATGACAGCCATCATCGGCATCCAGATTTCAAAGGGGAAACTGATGGATGTTCAGAGAAAGATTGCCGCTGACAGGCACATTTCGGCAGTGTATGATGTGACTGGAGAATGGGATTCCATAATAATCGCAAGATTTGCAAGCAGGCATGATCTGAATGCATTCATCAAGAAAGTGGCAACGATGGAGTACATAGAGAGGACGTTGACACAGGTCGTCCTTAACACTGTCAAAGAGTCATATCTTCTGCCATTCTGAGCGCGATAACCTCCTCCGCCCCGATCAGCCTGGAACAGAAGCGTCAGGTGGACGTGTCATCGTACTCCGTCATTTCGGCTCGCATGCGTGTACCGATAATGCTTTATTCGGGCGTTTCTGAGAATCCACGTTCGATTTTTGTCTAGAAAGGTAATTAAAATCCAAAACTAGCGATAGGAGATTGAGAAAATACTCATGGTGCCAATATGAATAAATTAACAGCATGTATGATAGCGGCGCTTATTGTTGTCTCCGGTCTGCTGATCGTGTTTCCAACGGGAAATGCATCGGCAGCAACAGCATCGATGACGGCAAATAACGCTTACGGAACTGTACAATCGCGATTTACCGTTGATGGAGCTCTGTTTTACGGAGTTTACAGCGCACCTGCAAACACGCTGGTGACGATGTCGCTCGTGAACAAGACTGGCGGGCAGACTATCAGTACTCAGAATTTTATCACATCTTCCTCGGGGACATATCAGTCATGGGTTTCCGCCAATTTTCAATTCTTTGATCTGACTGGAGTGCCAATTGGCAACTACCTGCTGGAAGCATCGGTCGCAGGCACTCAGATCGCGAACACCAGCCTTGCAATATTCTATCCAGTGTACTCAACGTCCATAACCATGACGCTTCCTAGCTACAACACAGTGAACAAGTATGTTCTCAGTTCGAATGATGTCTATGCATATACGAAAACAGTGGACCAGTTCGGCAATCCCATGAGCGGTAACACAAGTGCTGGTCTTCAGACGTACTTCCTGACCATCCCGTCGAATTACTCAAGTGGTTACACCCAGTTTGTGGGATATTATTCACCCGATGATTTCGGCATCAGTCTCGTACACTTCCCCGCATCAAGCGTGTTCATAGGCCCGGGCCAGTATAATCTGACTGCATATTTTGCAGGCACACCGGCCGGTTCTTCGACAAGAAATCCGCAGACAGGTAACGGCGTGTATTTCATTATAAACAGCCAGGTGACAATATCACCCGCTTCAAGCAACAACGTATACGGCCAGGGACTTTTGCTCAAGTTCGGCGGGCAGTTCTCACCGTACGACGGCAATGTCAATGCCTCAATTGTCAGCATGCAGACAGGTATCGTCTACTTCAATCTGACAAACAGTGCTGTCAACGCAGGCAACTGGAACGCGTCGTACTATGTCAACTACAGCGTTCCTGACGGCCAGTACATATTCAACGTTTCCGAAGCATCCAACGGGTATCAGTTCTATTCAACTGTAATCTCCTTCCAGGCAATAACGATACAGGCACAGGCTAATGAGCAAACATACCTGCCGGGTGAGCCTGCGTCGATATACTATACAGTTACGAACACGTCGAATGACGCGCCTGTAGGCTCGGCGAGTGTCACATACACTCTGAACTACACCAACAGCGGAGGCAAGCAGTCCGAGAGCGGCGTTGTTTCCGGAGGTGTTCTGAATGTGCAGATACCTGCATCCGCGAATTTCAGGTCTGTTGTCAGCATCACACTGAGGGCCACTGACCAGTACGGTCACAGCTCGCAGACAACGGTAGATGTCGGTGTAAACAAGCTCGTCAGCGGCGTGGGGACATCCTCCATATCGTACACTCCGGGCGAGCCTGTGCTTGTAACCGTCTATGCATATGTCAACGGTTTCAGAGGATTCCAGTCCTCTCCTGTCTCCGGTGCGACTGTCTACGCGAACATATCGTTCTCTGGCAAGCAGCTTTCAGCCTACAGCCAGAAGGGGCTTTCAACAGACGGACAGGGACAGACTTCATTCGTTATTGTCTTCCCCTCCAATGCATCGCTTGGAACCTACAGCATCAACGCGAGCACGGGAGCGTTCGGCTGGAACAGCATATCCACAACATCGTTTGACCTGATAAAGCAGACACCCCAGTACACGCTTGTTGTTGTTCCGTCTCAGGTCGTATATGTCAGCGGCGGCCAGTTCAGCGCGGCCTGGCAGCTAGTGACAAACGGTAGTGCAGTCACCGGCGCAACAGCCTCGTATTCAGCGGCGATAAACGGCGGTGCGATAACAGCAGGAACCAGTTCGACAGGAACTATCGTCTTCCAGCTACCGCAGGGACAGTGGGGCACAATGAGCCTCAGTGTCATCGCGGCTGACGCGGCGGGAAACCAGGCTTCTACCACATTGTCTGTACAGGTGATGGAGGCAATGCTTGTACTCGGCACCAGTGTCCAGAACTATGAACCTTCGCAGAATGTGCAGGTTTCATACCATGTGATTGGACAGGGCTTCTCCTCACCAACCTACTACTACACAATAACCGACGCGGCGGGAAACATCGTAATGAGCGGAAGCACGCTGAAGACATCCTTTGTTTTCACTGTGCCCAAGACTCCTTCATTCAGCTACACATTCGAGGTTATAGCCGCAAACAGCACATCGGGAAGGACCGTGAGCGCATACAGTTCGGTGCAGCTGCTGACTGGTTTCCAGGTTTCATTTACCATCTCCAGTTCCAGCTACGTGACAGGAACATACGCATCGGGACAGCACATAACAGTATACTACCGCATCTCCACTTACCAGATGTCCTCCTCATCTCCTGTTTACACAATACAGATTCAGGTTTTGGGAATAGCGTCTTCCGTAGTCTCCTTCACAGTCACCTCCACCAGCGGCTCTCTCCAATACACCTTGCCGTCGAACCTGGGCAATGGCAATTACATCATGAGCGCTTTTGCTGTGGATGGCAGCGGTGGCATAAGCAGCGCCATTCAGAATTTCGCGGTATCCAACTCAGAGCCTGTATGGAATTACAACGTCGTGGGCGGTGTGAGCCTTGGCTCTGTGCTATGGGGACTGATAACACTCATAGCCGTAGGAATAGCGCTTATGGCGTACACGGGCCACAGACTGCACATGAAAGGCGGAGAAAAGAAGACTGACCAGAAGGAGCAGCAGCCGCCCGAGGGCAATGTAAAGGAAGAAGAGAAAAAATAATTCAGCGTACGGTGAGTCCCTGCAGGGACAGCGGACTCACTCTATTTTTATTGCGCAGTAGCCGACAACATCATTCATCTGCTGAACTTCGCCGGAGTGTCCGTAGGCAAGAACTGTCCCCCTGGTGCCTTTGCATGCATAGAGCATCGTCATCACCGGCCCGTATCCGCACATCGTTATATCCTCAGACCTTATGGTTTCATAAAGACCGGCGAAATCGAGTTTTACGATTCTGTCAATAGCAAGAGCATCCTTCTCTTTCGCGACTTCCTGCCTCACATAGTGTGAGAAATCCGATGACGCGACGATTACAGCGTCCCGTCCCTCAAGGGCGGTTGAGAGCCTTTTTCCCAGCATCACGGCACGTTCCGTATCCTGACGTCCCATGCACACAGGGATGAAACTTACGTCCTTCCTCATGAACTGAAGAAATGGCAGCTGAACCTCTATGGAATGCTCCGACGACTGGGACATATCGCTGAACATAACCTGACCGCCTGCCAGTTTTTCCGACAGCGCCAAATCAATCTTTGCGACGCCCAGCGGTGTCACATAGTCCTCGCCGGAGAGGGCAACAGCAGGGAATGTGCCATAGTGATTGGGACCGATGATCACGACGATGTCCGGGAGTCCGTCCTTCCAGAGGCTGAGATAAGCGTGAGCCGCAATGTCTCCGGAGTAGACATAGCCGGCATGCGGAACCACTATGCCCCTGATCCTTCTGGAACTGCCTTTATTGGATTGGGAAGGCAACTCTCCCGGTCCTCGCACGGAGAGAAAGCATCGCGCTATGCTCGCGCGAAGGATGCCCGGATCTTCATCATAAAATGAGCCGGCTACCGCGGGTTGCCTCATAGAGAAACAGATGACGTGATCCGGAATTAATTGTTTCGCTTCAACTTTAAATCAATACAGTATGAAGGAGCGGAAAAACCAGCCCGACATCAAATTGTAGCTTCATAGTCGTCGATTGTTGTCGTGAATTCCTCATCCGTCTTTATAACGCCACGCGCCTTGAGAACCTCGCGGGTGAGAAGCCAGTATATGCATGCAAGCGCCCTTCTTCCCTTGTTGTTTGTTGGTATAACCATATCCACATTTCTTGTCTCATTGTTTGCGTCGCAAAGACCCATGATCGGGATGTTTATATTTAGCGCTTCGTGCAGCGCCTGCTGATCTGCTGCAGGGTCGGTGACAAACAAAACGTCTGGCTCGGTGAATTCAGGAAGATTGGGATTCGTCATGGTGCCTGGAACAAACCTGCCTGGAAATGTCTTTGCACCAATTTTGTCGGCAAACATCTTTGAAGGTTTCTGGCCGTACTGTCTCGCAGAAACAACAAGTACGCTTGAAGGTTCGAATCGTGACAGGAATCCGGCAGCAATTCTTATCCTTGCATCAGTCTGTTTTACATCCAGGACGTAGAGGCCGTCGCTCCTGACCTTGAATATGAACGATTTCATGTCGGCGCTTTTCTGCTGTGTACCAATGTGCACACCGGATGTAAGGTACGTGTCTTCCGGTATCAGAAGTTCTGTTGCCTGCGTCTGTTCTCCAATCATAATTGCACTGCCTATGTATTCTGCTTTTTCCTTCTAACAGTCATCGGTATTAAGTCTTTGCTGAACTCGAGCATTGAAATGTCTACTGGATCAATCATCGTTTTCGGGACCTCGACAAGTATCGGCGCACCCATGGATATCTGTAGAGCCCTTGCGCCGATGATCCTCGCCCTCTCAAATCTGGTGTAAACTGGAGTATTCATAAAGATTCTCCCGGAGTGGAATGAACCGATTACAGCCTCCTTTTATAAGTATTTCGGCTGTCCGCCAACTCTGGAAGAGTCCGGAGACTGTGATACAGAATAGCAGCCAATATCACGCGGTATATCGCGGTGAATTACGATATTCGAATATTTTTATTTATTGAAGAACAGTATGAACAGGTTGGTGAAGTCTCGAAGCTTCAAGCACGATATAATGCGTTTTGTGCGCATTTTTATCCCAATTAGACTATCCCGCGCCGGGTGCCGGAGA
Organism: Candidatus Sysuiplasma acidicola; assembly: GCA_019721035.1. Classification (NCBI taxonomy): domain Archaea; kingdom Methanobacteriati; phylum Thermoplasmatota; class Thermoplasmata; order Candidatus Sysuiplasmatales; family Candidatus Sysuiplasmataceae; genus Candidatus Sysuiplasma; species Candidatus Sysuiplasma acidicola. The sequence goes on along the minus strand of JAHEAA010000007.1, from coordinate 69,090 downwards.
ATGATGCATTACTCATGTGTTAAAATACCCCTGATGCTAATTGACACAGAAACAGGTGAAACCAAATGTCGGAAGTACCTGATATCAGGGTGACTCCTCCGGGCCCTGCGGCAAAGGAGATTATTGCCAAAGACAGCACATATATTGCGACTACGACCAAGACTCTCCCCATCGTAGCACGGCGGGCAAAGGGCCTCGTTGTCGAAGACGTTGACGGCAACAAACTGCTGGATTTCTCCAGCGGAATAAGCGTCCTGAACGTTGGTCATTGCCATCCGAAGGTTGTCGAAGCCGTCACCAGACAGTCGCAGGAACTGATGCATTTCGCCGGCACTGACTTTTATTACGACATCCAGGCTTCCCTGGCCCAGAAACTTGCAGAGATTGCACCGGGTTCTATGCCTAAGAAGGTGTTTTTCAGCAATAGCGGCACAGAGTCCATAGAGGCAGCGATTAAAGTCGCAAGGTGGTCAACCGACAGAAGGAGGATGATTGCATTCATCGGAGCCTTTCACGGCAGAACTATGGGATCACTCTCGCTGACAGCTAGCAAGCCCGTGCAGAAAGAGCGTTTCTTTCCGACGCTTGATGGCGTCACGCACATACCGTTTGCCAACTGTTACAGATGCCCGTATCATCTCGAATATCCATCGTGCGATCTCTGGTGCGCCAAGACGCTCGAGGAAACATATTTCAGCACGTTTGTTCCACCGGACGAGGTGGCGGTTCTGTTCGGCGAGCCGGTACAGGGCGAAGGCGGCTACGTAGTCCCTCCCAGGGAATTCTATCCCACAATACACAAAATAATCAAAAAGCACGGCATACTGTTCGCAGACGACGAAGTACAGGCGGGGCTTGGAAGAACAGGAAGAATGTGGGGCATAGAGCACTGGGGCATTGAGCCGGACATCATGACGACATCGAAGTCACTGGGCTCAGGCATACCAATCGCGGCTACCGTTTTCAGGAGCGACCTTGACTTTGGAGTGGAGGGTGCTCATTCAAACACGTTCGGTGGCAATCTGGTGGGCTGCGCAGCATCACTCGCAACACTGGAAATAATCAGGGAAGAGCGGCTCGTCGAGCATGCAGGAAAAATGGGTGAATATTTCAAGAAGAGACTGGTGGAACTACAGGAAAAACACAGACTCATCGGCGATGTCAGAGGCCTTGGGCTAATGCTGGCGATTGAACTGGTGAAGGACAGAAAGACGAAGGCCTTTGCACAGGATGAGCGCGAGAAGATTGTGACGGAGGCGAGCAGGATGGGCCTCATACTGCTGGGATGCGGAAAATCGGGCATAAGGCTGATTCCGTCCCTCAACGTAAGCAGAGAGCAGATAGACGTTGCCGTCGAAATACTGGACAGAGCGATAAGCACAGCAGAAAGCAGTATGTCGTAAAGACGGGCAGACCAGTTAGCGCCGATGTCAGCGGAGCATCTTCCGTGATATGACCATGCGCTGTATTTCGCTTGTCCCTTCGTAGATTTCAGTCACTCTCGCATCCCTGTAGAACCGCTCGACCGGAGTACCGCGTATATAACCGATGCCGCCGTGTATCTGAACGGCCATGTCCGCTACTCTGTTGGCAGCTTCAGACGCATAGAGTTTTGCCATTGAAGCCTGCAGAGAATAATCCTTTCCCTGATCCTTGAGGAAGGCGGCTTTGTGAAGCAACAGTCTTCCCGCTTCCACCCATGTGGCCATATCGGCTATCATCCACTGAATCGCCTGGAATTCAGATATCTTCTTTCCGAACTGTTCCCTCTGCTTTGAATAGCTCACTGCGGCCTCCAGCGCGCCCTGAGCAATGCCGATGCTCTGGGCAGCAACGCCGATTCTTCCCGCATCGAGCGTCGACAGTGCAATCTTCATTCCCATTCCCTCTTCGCCGAGCAGATTTTCAGCAGGTATTTCAGCATTCTCGAACGTGATTGAAACCGTTCCGGAAGCGTTGAGACCCATCTTCTTTTCAGGGGGAGATACAGCCAGTCCGGTCGTATCCCTGTCGACAATGAACACGCTGAGGTTCTTCGTCCTGCCTGTCTCCCCAGTCCTGGCCATGACAAAGAATATGTCTGCTTTTTCACCGTTTGTAATGAACAGTTTTTCTCCATTCAGCAGATAGCTGTTTCCCCTTTTCGTCGCTGTCGTTCTCTCGTTTGAAACGTCCGAACCGGCGCTTGCTTCCGTTATGCAGTATGCACCGAGCTTTTTCCCCGACGCAAGGGCAGAAACATACTTCTTCCTCTGGGCGTCTGTACCGTACCTGAAAAACGGATAAATCACGAGCGAATTGTGAACCGACACTATGATCGCTACTGATGCGCTTACTCGTGCAAGCTCCTCCACGGCGAGAGAATAGCTTACAGTATCGAGGTTGCTGCCGCCAAACTCTTCGGGAACCTGCATCCCCATCAGGCCCAGGGAGGCCATCCTGGGAATCAGCTCGACCGGGAAACGCATTTCTTCCTCAATCGCAGAGGCAATGGGAAGCACTTCGTTTTCAGCGAAATTTCTCACTGTCGACTGAATCAGAATCTGTTCTTCATTGAGGTCAAAGTTCATCCTGCCACCCGTAGTCAAAAAGGACAGCCCGGATAAAAGAGTACTCCATCACCTTGCAACGGGCAGCACGGCTCAAATCCGGGCGCATGCAGGCGTGCAGCCTGTTCAGGGCCAGCCCTGTTTTACCTTGTCCGGATATTTTTCCTTAAAGTGTGCGTAACAGTCATCATCACAGAACAGAGGGACATTTACATTTTCCGCTTCCGGATTGAATCCGATCCTCAGTTCACAGTAGGAACAGTGCATTACGTGCTTGTCGTCTGCCAACTTTTACACCTGTCCCCATCTATCCTCTGCTGATAATTATGCCTTTCTCCAGTCGGGGAGAGTACAGCCGTGTGCGGGCGCTTCGTGATCGGCGCAGGCTGTAATTCCACCAGTTAAACAATCTTAAAATATTACGCCGTTATACAAACCGGAAGGAATTAACATGGAGTATGCAAACAAGGATGTGCTGGTAAGCACGGAATGGGTAGAGAAGCATCTCAATAACGCAGGTGTGAGAATCGTAGAAGTTGATTACGATCCTGCACCGAACTACAATCAGGGGCACATACCAGGAAGCGTGCTCTTCGACTGGAGAAAGGACCTTAACAATCAGCTGACGAGGGACATACTGACCAGGAAACAGCTTGAGGAGCTTTTCGCCAGCGCTGGAATAGACGGAAGCACGACAATTGTGCTGTACGGCGATTACAACAACTGGTTTGCGGCCTACGCGTTCTGGGACTTCAAATACTACGGCGTCGAGCACGTAAAACTGATGAACGGAGGAAGAAAGAAGTGGCTCGCGGAAGACAGGCCTGTCACGAAGGACGTGCCGTCGTATCCGCGAACGTCGTTTAGCGCTCACGATCCTGATCCGAAAATCAGAGCCTTTGTCGGTGATGTGAGAAAAGCGACAGGGCAGCAGAACTGGGCGCTTGTTGACGTGAGGAGTCCTGCAGAATACACTGGCCAGATACTTGCTCCGCCTGAATACCCCAACGAGGGCGCCCAGAGAGGCGGACACATTCCCGGGGCTGCGAACATTCCCTGGTCGCAGGCAGTTAACGAGGACGGGACATTCAAGAGCGCTGATGAACTCAAGAAACTGTACGAGTCCAAAGGCATCACCAGCAACAAGAATATCATAACATACTGCAGGATTGGGGAGAGATCTTCGCACACTTGGTTCGTGCTCCGCTACCTTCTGGGTTACGGAAATGTCTGGAATTACGACGGCTCATGGTCCGAATGGGGAAACTCGGTGGGCATACCGATAGAAAAATGAATCCGATTCAGGACTTCACGAGAACAAAGTGAAACAGATTATCAATTTTTTTCCTTTCTATTATTTTGTTCCCCGTCTCGTCGGACCAGCGTATCATTTCAATTGGGGAAGTCACGTCATCGGTCACGAGGTGTATCACATAGCCTGCACCCTTTCCTGAAAACTCGCCGTTGAGGCGGGTCAGTACTGCGTTGCATTCGGTGCCTATTTCCACCATGTCTGCATCCGGAAGCGCCGCGAAGCAGTTCAGGTGCAGGGATGATATCTTTGCCTCGAACCGCGCATGGGCATCAGCCCCTTTCACGAGACGGAGCAGAGCGTCACCTGGTACGGAAGGGCTAACGACGACGAGCCAGCCAATGTCGTATATAGATGACGGTGTCAGAGCTCCAGGCGAAAGAGAGGTATTGACGCTGACAATTCTGCAGTCGAACGGGGCCCGGAGAGAGCCGAAATATTTCACACTCTCGATCGTCGCAAGACTTTTTCCAAGTTCCACGAAACTGCCCTTGTTCTTGAGCGACAGTCTGGCATTCTTTCCCGCGGTCCAGAGCACCGCGGAAGTCATGCCGACAACATAGTTTTCACCATCCTGCCTGAACCAGAGTTCTGCATCATCGGCATACAGCAAATCGTCGGGAAACAGGCAACCGTTGCATTCCAGACAGAACATCTCCATTACAAGTTAAACACTACTCTCTGTAAAAATTTGCGGTATCGGAAAACTGCCTACATTCTGCATACAAGCACGACCGGCCGCATCAGCCAGGGCTGTCGCTGAGCCGGAAAAACGCCGCACCAAATTATCGAACTCATACAGGAGGTTTCCTTCTCATGCGATCGAGGAACAAGCCGATGAGCATGCCTGCAACAAACAACACGATCATGATAACGCCGGCCAGCGGTGAGATGCTCACAAGTGCAGCGCCTGCAGTCTCCGCGGGCGTGGAAAGTACGGTGAAGCTGCACGTGGATATGGTCGAAGTTCCGTCCGTACTCGCTACGACGTATGTGAGATGGTATGTCCCTTTTGTCAGCCTGCTGAGAGTGTACGATGACATTCCTGTGACATTGTAAGATGTGTTCGTGGCCTGGCCGGCTACATGGAGAATAGCAGACGATATGTAATCGCCGGAATAATATAAGCCGACTGTGACACTGTTTGTTGAATTGAAGACTTTGCCATTGTAGGGGGAGGTTATCGCAGCATCTGGTCTGAACTGAGGGGCTGAATAGAGCAGGAGAGCGGACGATGCAGAGACGCCGTTATAATTCACGGCGGTAAGCGAGACGGTCATTGCTCCGTAACCAAACGAGGAAGCATTGAATGTAAACGACGTCAGACCACGGACATTGTACGACAGTTGATTGATCCTCAGCGTTTCGGAAAGGAGATATTGTGACTGGGTTATAGTAAAATCAATCGTTGTCTGCCCTGATACGTAAGAACCAGAGGCAGGAGAAGAGAAGGACACTGTCGGGCCGGGATTGGTGCCGTTGCCGATTACATAAAACGCATAATCGACATTATATGAAAAACCGTACGAGTCGTTAAAGATGACGGCGAGAAGATGCGGTCCAATGGAGAGACCCGACAGGGGGAATGACCACATGAAACTGTTCTGTCCGGTGGAGGGGAGAGGAACGCTGACATGCGCTCCACCGTCGACTGAGTATGACAGCGCAGTAATGTTGTTATATACACTGAAAGGCGAAAAAACCGGCAGTTCAACGAAGAAATTGCCATAGGCGCCGCTCGTTCCGATGAACGGCGTATACAGAACGGATCCTGAACTCAGCTGGATTGTTGTGTAGGCGGTGCCGAATGCCTGACCAAGGAACAGCACTACAGAAGTGCTGTCGTTAGTGAGCACGGGAAGATTCGTGGAGGGTGTGAGTATAGATTCCGATGGATAACTGTCGTTGAACGCCTGTATCAGGAGTGTTCCCTGCGACGCCTGGGATGCACTTGATACACTGTAGTTTATTGTGAGCGCAGCAATGCCGGAAGCGTTGGTGATTGTCTCTGTTCCATGAACAGGAATGGGAGAGAACGGCGGCGACTGAAGATTCGGTGATGCAATGTCCACAGGCACGAACGCGGCCGGAACGCCGTTCCAGTATGTAACACGGACGTACATGGTGTACTGATCGCCTACTCCGGCGACCGATGGTGCAATTATAGTGTTATTGGCGCCATTGCCGGTGTAGCCCGCCGTACGGCCAAACAGACTGCCTTCGGTGGAGGAGAAGGCATTGAGTGACTGTATGTTCAGACGTGGCGTGACTGTGAGATTCGTGACATTGGCGAGTCCACGGTATGATGCATGTATGGTGTAATTCTCAGGCTGTGGAACGTTCCATGTCTCCACATACGCTATGCCTGAAAGATTGGTGAAGCTGAGCGATCTCATGGGTGTGTAATTGAGGGATGCAAGAGCCTGGTAATATGGATTTGAGTAAGCCGGCGGCGAGGAGAAGTGCGGCTCATGAGGCGTTACAGCGATGACCATAGCGTTATACACCGGAACAGGAACGGAAGTGGGCGTGGCTCTGTAGGTCACAAACACTTTGACCGTATTGGGCATTAGACTCCCCAGTGCCGGATAGTTCGGACTCAGGAAACCGTTGAAGAAATCAAATCCGCCCATAACTGAACGGCCGACTCCAAGCACAGTAACGGAGATGGACCCGGACGAAAGATTCTGCTCAGAAATCCAGATTGACTGGAAGCCGGAAACTGAAGATGCCGGCAGGACGCTGTAAAGAGAAAGATCTCCGTGCAGTCCGGAGGCAGAAAACGAGAAAGTTCCCGTTGCGTTTGTTTTGTTTTCACTGTAGTTTGTCACACCCGCAGATGATGTGAATGTCATGTTGACGGTGGCGCCTGAAACCGGAGCGCCGGTGAAATTCACCAGCTTGAAAACGTAGTTCCTGTCGCCTGGAAGCGTCGTTGGCGTTGTGCCGTTGAATTTGACATAGAGCCGGCTGGAAGAAAGCAGCGTCGATGCATCGAATACCATGTTTGCCACATCGGGGACACCCCATCCTGCCAGCAGGTTCCAGCCTGGCAGCGGTGCGGTGTATGCCACTGGCCAGTTCTGGCCGCCGGGCCATCCCAGCCCGCCGGCGCTTGCCTGGATATCCCACGGATTGCTTCCTGAACCAATCTGGGTGTATGGTCGTAGAGTGAGGTGCGGATCATTACCAAGATTGTACAGCAATGGCTGTGCGAGGCCGAGATAATAACTGGAACGGTTCGTGGAGTTGCCGGCGGTGGAATTGAGATACGCATCAAGCAGCGCGAATTCGCCGGCGATTGTGGGGCATGCAAAACTAGTGCCCCCCCAGAAGAAATTCCATGCACCGTCAAAATAGACGGTCTGGTTGAAATCGGCTTCCGCAGATATGTCCGGCACCATCCTGCGACCGGTGTATGGCACCGCCTTTCCGTGCTGCCACCACGGCTGTTCAAACCAGTAGCTCAGGCCAATTCCACCTGAGGCAAAATCTGGTGAAGAACCGGTAAGACCCGGCGAGTACCAGTAAGAGTTCGCTGTGACATTGCCGGCAGTGCTGGCATTAAGTGTGTAGTTGGGAAACCATGTTGGATAAGAGGATGCTTCGCTGAAACCGAACGGAGCGACAGTCGCGTTTACCAGAAATTGGGGTGGAGAGGGGAAGGAGACACCGCTCGCGTTGGACAAGGTTGTCCGGACGCCGCCGACGGCAACAACGTATGGAGAGGAGGCTGGAATCGATGTGGACAGCAGTCCTGAAAAGGAATCGTATCCGCCCTGATCGCCGGATGAAGCGAGTATCGTTGATCCCATGCTTGTGAGTTCCATGAAATAATTCTCGAGTGCATTGGCGCTCTGCCAGGATGGGCCGTAGAGATTCCACCATGTATCCTCTGAGCCGCCCCAGCTGTTTGTTATGACATTTGGCAGCGGGCTTATGGTAGTGAGCTTCGCATACGCGCTGACAAGCGATGCAGTGCTGAGACTCGGACCATACACGGCGTCGATGTGCGCAGCGGGGGCCATCGTTGCCGAATACTCAATATCCAGTGTAAATTCAAACGCGTCGCCTCCTGTCTGAAGACGTGTGCCGGGAAGCGTTGCATTTACTGCACCGCCGTTAACAGGGTATGGTGTAAGGCGATTGAGTATCTGGTTGGAGGTGTTGAACACCATTTTTGAATAAGCCGAAAGATCGGACGGATTGTACCCGCCAGCCATCACCACAGCAATCGTTGTTCCCTGTCCTCTGTCACCGAGCGTGTACAAAGGCGTCGCGTTATAAGCCTCGCCAAGTACTGACGGGTTCAGGAACTGCCACTGGCCGTACGGGAATGATGCGCCCGTGTAAAGAAAACCGGGTTTCGTGAAGTTGACCGCCCTGCTCATGTTTGAGAATATGGATGTTCCGGAGGAGAATGACGCAGATGATGTTACACTGCCGCCGCCGTAGGAGAAGAACGGGGCATGAACCAGTCCTGTATGTATCTTGACAATGCTGGTGAGGCCGTTTATGGAGGAAATCGAGGAAGAGATTGGCGCAGGCAGGGACAACTGACGTATGTTTGAGTAAACCATCGAACCGTTGCTCAGCCTGAAAAAGCCTATCTGTGTTTTCAGCGCATTGCCCACAGTGCCGGCGTTGGCTCTGAACGCGAGGGTCATTGTAGTGCCTGTAGCAACCTGTGTGAAACCCGCGGCAGTGAAATAGGACAGCGTTTCATCATACACTTGTGGCGTTGGACCGAATGACTGCTGGAACTGCTTGAGTGTGAGAAAGTGATGATATAACGGAGATCCGGGCGTTTGCTGCTCGTTGATTAAAGTCGCAAGCTGTTGCGCGTTGCGAATTTTGAAGCTTACCGTCATGTACATCGGCATTGAGCCTGGAACTGAGCCGACGAGGGTGGAACCTTTCAGCATCGCCAGCTCAGTTGGTCCTGATGAGACATATGGGCCCTGAGCGAGCTGTGCTTCGCTCAACAGTCCAGATGAAGCATTCGGGCGGACTGTTAGATGTGCCTGCATGAAATAAACGGAAAGTCCCGACAGTATAACGGCGGCTGCGACGACCACTGTTGCGTACCGCCATGATGCGCTCGCAGTCTGCGGCTGCAATCTCCTGGATTTGAGAGTGCAGGAAAGAGCGCTTCCCCGTCTGGCCCGATACGGAACACGGGAATGTTGCTCAGAAGAGATGGCTGGCGAGGCTGTGTTCCTGCGAGGCATGAAGCACATTACGCCCGCAAAGAACCGAGTTGCAAACACACCAACAATACTCAATCACATTCCTCTGAAGCGGTGTTAGGACCACTGCAGTAAAATGAATGGATTACACCATATTTATCTTTGATCGGTTACGATGTTGTGAAATCCTACTCTATTGTTCTGTCCACTTCTCTTCTGAGGAGACTCACTTCGCTGTCCTTTATAGCATGCTGATTTATCGATATTATGAGGATGGAGCTGTTAACTGCCGTTGCATCTCTAAGGAATTGCAACAGCTTGAGTACACTGATGAAACCGTTGTTTGTTATGAGATATTCCAGCCCGTCTATCATTATGATGCACTGTGATGCATTCAGGGCTTCGTTGCATTGAAGAGTAATTTTTTCAAGATCTTTTGGTCTTATCGAATTCTGGCTCCCGATATTGGAGAGCCATATCACGGTTGCGCCCGCGAGATCGTGCTTCCGGGAGAGCTTGTCCGGGTATTCACGCGTGAAGCATATGCCCCTGAGTCCCTTCTTCAGGGCGACCTCGAACAGGGAGATGGACTTTTCTGCAGTCTCCTCGAAGACTGCATACGTGCAACCATACTCGAACACGGCCTCTGCGGCAAAGTTTCGAGCGCCACCAACGGATGAGGGAGCGTTTGTGCCTGTCGTCCCACCCGGAGGTCCCGATAAGGAAACGGCGCCGGATGCAGATGCAGAGCCTGATGCAGCAAGTATTTGCGAAACCGGACGTGCAGATGCATTCAGGCTTTCATCGTTGGTGTTGCCTGAGGAGTCGTTCTTTCCGTGAGTGCTCCTGGACCTGTTCCTTCTGAAATAAAGCATGGAGGCGACCACTTCCACCTGCACCAGAATGATGACTATAATGAGGAAATAAATGAGTCCCTGCGGTTGTGAAAAAATGTTGCCCGGTGTTGCCTTCACAGTCAAAAAAGTAGCGTTTACTGTGACGTTTCCGCCGGAAACAGTAACTGTTCCGGAGCCGTTGAGTATCCTGTAACCGCTCTGGAGATTTATTGAATAATTGTAAGATCCTTCAGGTTCGTTAAATGCGATAACCGTCCGGTTTGATTCCTGACTAACGCCGTCGAGTGTCACAGTCCACTTTGCACCAATCGGCAGACCGTTTTCCCTGAAGAAGACAGTGTAGTTGAGCAGTGTGAAAATCAAAGTCATTGAGGACGCGTTGCCTGAAACTCTAAAACTTCCTGAGGAAGGTGTCACGGCGAAGCGAGGAACTTGAAGAACCGTGAAATTGTACGTGCCATTTGACAGACTCACTGAAATGGAGGATGACTCGGACGTGTGATTCACGCCGTTTATCGAGACGCCCCACAGCTGCGGTAACGAAAGCCCTCTTTCATTGAAAATGACGCCGTAAACCGCCACTGTAAACGTCAGAGAGACATTCCTGGCACTGCCGTTGATCGTTACATTGGACTGATAAGGGTCGATGTGGTAGCCGGGAACGCTTCCAATGATCATATCGTAAGTGCCGTTAACTACCAGGTATCGTGTATAATTAGTTGACAGCAATCTGACCATACCGGAGAGGTTGACAGACCATTGTGTTCCGGCCGGTAGCCCTTTCTCCGTCACGTTGACAACATACTCCCTCAAAAGTTTCACATTCAGGTACGAACTGAAACCTGAAACTATAGAAATCTGACTGGAGTAATTTCTGTATCCGGGGAGGGAAACATTGACCCAGTATGTTCCCTGACCAATGGTGAGATTGAAGAGACCGTCATGAATGGAAGTGACAGCGCTTCCATTAACAGTGACAGTGGCATTAGCCGGACTTACCGATCCGTTCAGCCACCCGAAATGAGGGTACTTCACAAAATATGAAGAATCGGAAGAGCCGCCTGTGTCCAGAGCTAAAGTGAATGGCGTTGCTGAGGAAAAACCATTCAACCAAATAAAATATTCAACAAAAATACTTGCATTATTACCCATTACCGTCTCGGGCATTTTTCCGCTCAGATTGACAATCATGTTGGCAATAGATGTATTCGCGAGATTTAAACGAGAATTCTGGAACGAACCAATATATGCAAAGCTCTTGCTGGAGTTATTCCACGAATAAGCGCTTGCGTTGAGCGTGACGGTTCCAATACCGGAAGTGCCGGCTGTGTGGTTAATGCCAACACTCAATGACCAATTACCAGCCGGAATCGTAGTGTTCGGGTGAAATGGAGTGATCCAGCCAAATGCGGAAGTGCTATTTGGTGGCGATATCGAAGATGTCTGCTGATTCGCCTGGTTCTCACCCGGATGGAACAGAGCAAAACCTGATGTTGCAACAGATAGATTGAGTGATATCTCAGTCTGATTTCTGGGAACGATCAAAGAAGGAGTCTTGGAAAGAACCCACACAGGTGTCGGGAAGAGCTTTGAATTATTCGACGTAAGATAAACAGAATTAGTCAGTGAATCGACTCCACTTGCAGAGTTTGACGGTACCGCTGACGCTGTTTTATTCACATGATTCGCAGGTTGTCCGCCGTAATAAAAAGCTCCGCTGACTATCAATAGCGAAATGACGATTACCACGGCTGTTTTTTGACCTCGGCGCATCGTTTGCTTAAGTCCATTGATAGGTATATTTAAAAGACTTTGTTCAAGATTTTGTGCAGTAGCACCAGCATCTTCGCCGTCAGATGTTCCATAATAGCCACAGATTGCCGCTTTGGTTCTGGACTGAAGCAATCCGTTTCGGCCTCAGGTCTGACTTTAGGAAAACGGATTTATCAGGAGTGTTATATCCGCCACCATATGAAGACCAAGCAAGAGAGCAAACTGAATGTGACAATCAGAAGGGAGAGAGAGCCGGTACTGTTTCCCTTTACAGACTACTTTCAGGGATTCGATAAAGTCGAAGCCGTAAGGAAGATTTTTGGAGCGGAAACGGAAAAGGTGCTGGCTGACCTGAAGGTTGAGTTCTTTTCATCCCGATGGGGGTATATGAGCACTAGCGACGTTGACGGCCATCTCATTATAAGCTCACATCATCTGAAGAACAGCAAATTCGAGATTGTCTACCTCGATGTGATACACGAGCTGTTCCATGTCAAGCAGTTCATGGACGGAAGAGTGCTTTTCGACCACCGCTACGACTATGTGGACAGCCCCATTGAAATAGAAGCATACAAAGCCACTGTCGATGAGGCCAAAAGAATCGGAATGTCCAGAGAAGAAATAAAGGAATACCTGAAAGTCGACTGGATAAACGAGCAGGAACTTGAGACGCTGGCAAAAAACGTCGGCTTATAGTCTGATGAACCGCGAAGGAGTTAGGAATGCGGCCACAGGAGAACGTGCGCGGATGGGCGCATTCTTTTTGTCCTGTGCCGGCTGTTTATTTCTTTGATGCAGAATATGCTGATGATTCAGACACAAATGCTTTGAAGAGCCTGTGGTCGTCGTCACTCTCTGCAGCCAGTTCCTCCGGATGCCACTGGACAGCCAGCATGAACGACGGCCCGGGACGCTCGATTGCCTCTACGATGCCGTCCTCAGCAAGAGCCGAAACAATCCAGCCGTCCGGTATCTGCAAAACAGCCTGATGATGGATGGAATTCACGTTCCTCGTCTCTCTCCCCTGAATAGCATATAGCCTGGTCCCCGGCTTTATTCTGATTGAATGGGATGGATGATGTCTGTCCTCAACCTGCCTGTGACTGATAGCAGGATGTGTGCCATTTGCTTTCATTGAATGCAGACTGATGTCCTGTATCAAGGTGCCACCGGCAAATACATTCAATGATTGTATTCCCCTGCATATACCGAACACAGGCACTCCTTTTTCCCGGACGCGGTTGAATATGACTCTCTCTGTGCTGTCCCTGATTTCCTCGACAGATGCCGGATCCGTGCCGTTGATTTCTTCGCCGTAATGTTTGGGATGCACATCTCCGCCTCCGGTAAAGAGAATGCCATCGCACATTTCGACTAGTTCTGCAGCCGCATCTACATTGGGAAGCGGGACAGGAACACCGCCGGCGCTTTCCACCGCATTCAGATAGCTGCGGTTGACATAATCATATGGCGATCCGTTCCTTACTGAGTGAGACATGGTTATTCCGATGAGCGGCAATTTTTCCATTACAGCGGGAAAAGACCAGGTCTGGTTTAAAGATATTGCAGACGAAATTGAAGGAGTTGGCTGCATCCGTGTCGCGAAAACAATATTTGATGACATGCGTTGTCTCTCAGCATGAAGCGTTTGAAACCGGACGACTTTTTCAGGCTCAAGTTTCTTTCCGACCTTAATGTGTCGGCAGAAAAGGCAGCATTTGTTGTAACCAGACCAGACAGGAAGAAAGACGACTACAGAAGCGAAATATGGATGTATGACGGCAGATTGAAAAAATTTACCGCGGGTCCCAAGGACAGGTGCCCGCGATGGTCTAACGATGGAGATCATCTGGCCTTCGTTTCTGAAAGGGGAAATGAAAAGGAAAACGGTATTTTCACAATCAGCACGTCCGGAGGGGAGGCCGAACAGATTTGTGCGTTCAAGGGAAAGGTAACAGGCATTTCATGGTCGTATGATGACAAAGCAATCGTATTCATTGGCACAACTGAAGGATCGGCGGAAAAGAAAAGCGATGTGAAGGTCATACGCAGATTCCCGTTCTACTTTAACGGAAAGGGGTTCCTTGACGGGAGAGAGACACACCTTTACAGCGTGTCGTTAAGCGGAAGAATAGAACAGCTTACCAGGGGACAGATGACCGTTAACCAGTTCGCCGTGTCGCCTAAAGGCAAACACATAGCGTTTACTGCAAGAAAGGAAGAGTGGGACGTTTACACTTCAGATCTGTTCGTCTGCGACACACACGGAAAACACGTAAGGAGTGTTACAGGGACCCCTGCAGGATACGGCGCGCCGTCATTTTCCCCTGACGGCGCGCGAATAGCGTTCTCATACAGGGCACCCGGAAAATCAATTTTTCAGCACAGCAGGATTGCTGTGGTGAAAACATCAGGAGGGGAACCGGAGGAACTGGTGTCGGCTGACAGGAATCCCGGCAACTCCATAAATTCAGACAGCAGAGTAGCAGGTGAGCTCACGATTCGCTGGTCGGACGACGGCAGGAGACTGGCGTACACATGCACAGATGGTGAAAAATGCGGCGTTTACACCACCGACATTGACGCTGGCCGGTATGCAAGGACCTTTGACGTTCCGGGGAGCATAGAGGCATTTGACACATACAGGGACGGTTATGCATTCATAGCCCAGGACGCATCGAGACCGGCAGAACTGTATACCGTATCATCGGAGAGAGTGGTGAGGAGGAGCAATTTCAACAGGTACTTTTCCTCCATGAAACTGAAGAAACCGGAGCATCACAGGATCACTGCCTCAGACGGGGCGAAGATAGACGCATGGCTTCTCTCATACTCAAATGCAGGCAGCATTCCTGGAATACTGGAAATTCATGGCGGACCCAAAACTGCCTACGGCGATGCCTTCATGTTCGAATTCCAGCTTCTGGCCAGCTGCGGTTATGCCGTGTTCTATGCCAATCCAAGGGGGAGCGACGGTTACTCGGATGACTTCTCCGGCATGGTGCGACAGCACTTCGGGGAGGGAGATTACGGAGACATAATGGCCTGTACCGACCACGTTCTCAGCAAGGCGAAGAACATTGACGGCAAAAGGCTTGGCGTTACCGGAGGTTCGTATGGCGGGTTCATGACCAACTGGATTGTGGGCCACACAGACAGATTCAAAGCGGCTGTGACGCAGAGGTCGATAAGCAACCAGCTGTCGTTCTTTGGAACGTCGGACATTGGTCCGTGGTTCAATGGCGACCAGATAGGCGGCACACCGTGGGAAAATCTGGAAACGTACTGGTCCAAGTCACCGCTTAAATTTGCAGCAGACGTACATACGCCCCTCCTGATCATACATTCAGAAGAGGATTACAGATGCCCCGTAGAGCAGGCATATCAGTTCTATTCGGCTCTTAAATATTTCAACAGGGAGGTTGAGATGAGACTGTTCCCCGGGGAAAACCATGAACTTTCAAGAAGCGGGAAGCCACAGCACAGAGTCGAAAGGCTGGCTGCCATAATGGAGTGGTTTGACGGTCATCTCAAGTAGGAACAGGACCGGCGGGAACGGCCATTGCATGATGCGCTGCGGCAGCGTCTGCAATTTCTTCGGGTGACCGTAGCTTTTGGTCAATTGACTGTATGCAATCACTCGACTGTCCTCCGGATGAAATTATTACGGTCAATAAGCGCTAATGATAATAATTTGTTGCCCAGCGTTGACGCAAGCCTGAAAAAGATACGGACAGCATACTTTTGTCTGATGCAATCTGCCGGCTCCTGACCCCAGTCTCGGCAGCAGAGAGGTTTTTACGCGGCATGCCGGAATCCGATTACTGGCCGCCTGCCGGCACGCGGATAATTTTCGCATCGAGAGAAGCATACGGCGTATCGTTGCATGTTGCAATAACAATCTGGCAGTGTTTGGCGGCGTTCTCGAGAATTTCCGAAAGGCGCTTCATCCTGACAGTGTCGGCATTGACAAGTCTGTCGTCAATTACCACCAGATTTCTGTTCTCGCCGCTTACAACCACACCTATAGCAAGACGTAGCAGCACGATCACCTGTTCCTGCATACCGTAACTGAGACTGTTGACAGGCAATTCTGAATTGTACGCTGACAGTGAAACGGATGAAGGCTTGAGTGCATCGTCGAGTCCGAGCGAGCTGTAACCGCCGTCCGTGAGAAACGATATCCACGGATTCACAATCCTCCCTATTGGGGCTGAAAGCGCCTGCGTTCTGCGCCGCTCATAACCATCTGCAAGGTTCTTGAGCAATCGGACTGCCTCGGCGCGTCTCTGCAGCACCTGCTGCCTGCTTTTTGCCTCTTCCAGTTTGGTTTCAACCGCCTCAGTGCGCTCGTAACTATTGTCGTTCACGGCCTCGTCGATCAATGCAGACTTAACATTGATCTCGTTTTCGATCCGGTTTATCTGCTCTCGCAGTTTTTCTACACGTGATTCGAGCTCACCATACATCTTTCTGGGCCTGATCACATTTTCCTCGTAGCCTGCAAGCAGATTCCCAAGCTCCCTGCTCTTTTCGGAGAACCTCAGCTCTGCTTCCGAGACCAGCCTGGAGAGATTATCGGCAGTGCCGTAAATCTTCAAAATTGCTTCAATTTCGCTCTCATTTTTCTGTCTCTCTGCCGTGAGTTCCGACAGCCTGCTTGTGAGTGATATCAGCTTGCTCTGACTTTCCTCGAATCGTCTTCTCTCCTTCTTCTCGGCAGCCTGCTTAACGGCGATTTCGGAAATCAGTGTGTCCTTCTCCCTTTGCTTCTGCCGTATCATCTCCCTTATCAGCGTACCTTTTCTTTCCTCGGGCTGAAGCGGATAATGCGATGCGGTGAGTCTTTCCTCATCGATACCCCTGATTACTCTTGCGAGTTCCACATCTGCGTCGGGATATGAGCTCCTTAATTCTTCAAGACTGCTTTGCGCATTTTCAATGCTCTTTTCCATTTCTCTTCCTTTCTCATGCAGAGACAGGAGTTCCTCACGGCTGCTCGCGCCGAATTTCAGCAGAAGTTCGTTCAGCTTATTCTGAAGATCTTCTGACTGCCTGCTGAGTTCTCTGAGTTCCTGTGCGTCGCTCCGTATTACAATAGTGCCAAGCCCCTGCACCCTGAATTCTGTTGGTTCCGTGACCAGAAATTCGTTGCTCTTCAGATTTTTCGCAGGAGGAACTGTTGCGATATTCTTCTCTCTGGACTGCCACCTGAAGATGACACGTATTGCGCTTGCCTGAATCTTGGAGTCGACGGAAAGGATCTCCTCGTGGAGCTTATTGAGTTTCGATACTTCCTGGCCAGAAGGGAACACGAGATTTGATTGCTCATTTTCCAGATGCTCGAGTTCCGCTGTCTTCACGCGCACCTTATTGATGTGATTCTCAAGCTGCTCCTTCTGCTTTTCGAGTGCTCTGAGATTCTTTGCGGCTTGCAGTGCATTGAGTTCCTGCTCGACTTTTTTCAGCGAGGGCAGAAGCTCGTTCTGAACGAGAAACTCATTACGTTCAGACGATTCGTGTGCTGTCTCCATCTCGCTCCGCAGCACAGAAAGTGATTTTTCGATTGAATTTATTTCATTGGTGGACTCATATATGTTCTTCTGGCAGTTCGAAACAAGCGACATATTTCTTCGCAGTTCGTCCAGATTCTGTCTGGAGTCGTCGATATCCCTTTCCAGCCTGCTTTTCGACTCTTCAATGGCTTCGGCGGCTTCAACTTTCACGGAAAGTGATTTCAGCTGAGCATCTGAGACTTCACGCTCCCTGCTCTTTTCGTTTTTGCGCAGCTGCAATTCTTCCATATCCTGACGGTGAGCCGCAATTTTTCTTTCAATGCGCTGAAGCGCAGTAAGTTCTTCCGTCAATCGCGCAACTGCTGCTCTGATTTCGTTCAGTTCGCTCTTCTGGTACTCCAGTCCGGTCGGCGTCCAGTACTTCCTGTATTCGGTTTCCAGATTTTTTATAAAATTCTCTTCAGCGTCGGATCTGATGGCAATACGCACCAGACCCTGAATGCCCTGTCTCACACTCTCATTCCAAGTGCCCTGAGGAATGGCGCCGTCCGATTGCAGATACCACAGTGCCTGAGCTATGCCACGGTTTTCCGCCCTTGCTGAGGTCCTGAGTGATGCTTCACCGCCAAGGACGCTTCTGACATTTGAATCTGCCTGATCGCCGGTATCGCTGAGTTCCCAGTGGCCGTTTCTGTCAATACACAGTTCGCTCAACGGATCCTGCAGAAAACGCTTGTGTATCCTGTACCTGGTGTTTAGAGCGCTGAAAACCATCCATGCTTCAGGGCCGAGAGAGCTTCCGACCGGCTGCATAGACTTGATTTCCTCCGTCCTGGAGGTGTGCCTGTCGAACAACAATCTGGTGAGCACTTCGAAAAGAGTGGATTTCCCTGCTTCGTTTCTGCCCACCAGCAGATTTATTCCGTTGTCGAACCTGAATGTGTGCGCTTCCCTGTATCCGCGCCAGTTGCAGACTGTTAATTCTTCTAGAATCAGTGTTTTCCCTCCATGTACAACCGTCTGAGGATGGCTTTGGCTTCTGAAAGCACAGAGCTTTCTGTATGCACCAGAGGCCCTTCCGGCATTTCCTGCTTGTTTCCGTCAATGAGGGACTGAAGAACGGCATCGATTTCCGACATAATGCCTTCGGGCAATTCGGATGAAATGTTTATCGGAGGTTCAACGGTTTCTCCCGGCCAGTCAAGGTGAAATGCGTTTTCGGCCAGTTCTTCCCGGAGCAATTTGACCGAATTAACGGCGTTTTGAGATATGCCGGGAGCAAGAGCGGTCCTGATTCGCAACAATTGCTCAGAGACAGCACCATTGCCGTATATCGATGAATGGAGCGCCATAATATCTGTTTCATCATTAATCGGCGTCGTAAATTCACGCCATCGGAGCCGTCCAACACGCTTCTTTGTCAGAACAGGCTCGCTCTGAGAACTGTCAATTTGCACGAGGACAACATTGCCTGGATCAATCTCGTCAAATCTTGTCTGTTCGGGTGTTCCGGAATAGACAGTTCTCCCGTGTCTGCTGAAACCATGCCAGTCTCCAAGGGCAAGGTAGTCCAGTCCCGAGCGATCCTGTCGGTCGGATGGTATCGGAAAATTGCCCGGATGGGGGATTACATCCAGTGTGCCATGGGCGACACCTATCCTGATGCACCCGTCATCGGCGGTTCTCTCCGGTATCCAGCCAGTCGGATCCGTTCTGCTCAATTTCTGTGCGACGGGACATGGAAAGAGCACCGCACTGTTCGCAACACGAATTTCCTTTGGCTCTGTAATCAGCCTGACGTGGCTCCCGGCCTCTTTCCACGAAAGCCTGTCCCAGATGCCTCCAGTGAGAAGCGGATCATGATTGCCGGGAAGCACAAAAACGTCTATTGGCGCAAACTTATTCAACACTTCAACCGTTGACCTTACTATACGATCGTCAACGTTGTGACTGTCGAACATATCACCGGCAATTAGGACAAAGTCAACCCTTTCCTCTTTTGCCAGGTCGACTATCAATGACGCTGCCTGATATCTCTTATGCCTAAGATCCCTTGATTTTTCTCCAATATGGGCAGTCTTCAACCCCATATGCCAGTCCGAGGTGTGAATGAATTTAACCGACATTGAATAACCGCCAACTGATGCTGTTCGTTTACATCGTTGAACTACAATCACAGGTTAAAAACATCTTGCCCTACCGACCCGATAACCAAGGCGGAGTGCTGAATCCTGATTTTCGCTGGGTGATCAGGGAGTATCGAAAAGACCAATGTTTTTAAAGGGCGGATGCACGGAATCCAGCATAATGAAGTCAAATATCTATTTCGGAATTTCCTCTATTAAAGGGCATGACATGACATAACTGACCTGACTCATGCAGAGTGAGCATCTTTATTGCGCCTCCTGAAATCACTGTCATGAAAAACCAGGTCAGAACCGCTCACGTTAAGTCATTGCAACCGGACCGGGAAACAGCGTCAGGATTCACGAGCGCAATGTACACGGCAGTCGGTATGCGTGCATTCCCCGGTAGACTCGAAGCACAACCTGCATCATTGGATATCCGGTATTGGCTGTAGCGATAGAAACTGTTGCAGGTACTTTAGCGGGATTACGCAACATGCTATTGCTGCTCCTGCGCTAGCTCGCATCATCAACGCGCTTCAATATTCGAAGAGCGATGAGAGTAATCCACTTGCTCGGCTTGCCGGGCACCTCCTGCTCAAGTGGCTTGACTTTTTTCACACTCAGGTTAATTTTCGTGCCCGGTCCCAGATCCGGATGCGCTCTGTCTAATGCCCATGTTCCATCAGCGCGGCGCTTGTCCTTGAGTATCTTGAGAGCAGGACCGAGGCGCTGGTCGTCTGCGAATCCAAGCTTGGTAATCATGTCGAGGCCAACCAGAATGTCATAGTAGATGTGATTCGGATAATGGAATCTGAGCCAGGGGGCATACTTTCTGCCTTCCTGAAAGAGTCTTCTTTCCAGATAGAACTCAGCTCCTCTCGTTATGGAACGCTCAATCCTGCCCGATCGTTTTGACTTCGGCATAGCCGCAAAGGCGGCCAGAGCCTCCCAGCTGTCCAGCGTCCCAGGCGTGCCCTGTGAACAGTTCCATCCTCCGTCGTCCCTCTGGTCTTCGATGAGCCAATCATAGAGCTTCTTCACACGGTAGTCGTCCCCGTAGCCGAAACGGGTCATCATGCGGGCGGTATTACCGACGTAGCACACCTCCTCATTGAAGATGTTGATCATGGTTCCCGGCTTGAGCTTGTACTCGAAGAAACAATCGGCGATCTTTCTGATTCGAGGGTCTCTGGAAGTGAGGCCCAGGTCCGAGAGAACGATGGCCCTCCACGTGGTGGCGACGTACTCCGGAACACGGAGAAAATTCAGCCATTCGAGTGCATTCGTCGGCCCGTGGGATTCCCAGAACCCTTTCGGTTTCTGGAGTTTCAGTATGTCCCGGGCCCATCCGATTCTCGGAATTCTGGAATAAGCGTCTCTCACTTCAGGATCGTCTTCTCTGCGCTCCAGCAGGTCTACCAGAGTGTGGTAGCGAACGGACGGCTGGTCTTCCTCGAGCAACCAGTTCATGAGTTTCATATACCGGCTGTCGTGCCTTGAATTGAAAGCCTGCGGCATGGTGGGGAGGAAACCTCAATGGTAAAATATTTCGCGGCTATTTAGGTACATGTTATCCCACCGAACTCATGGACAGTGTTTCGCATTCCATCTTTCCACCTGTCGCCGTTAAGCATTGAGTACAAATGTACATTGTTACGGGCCCGCCGGGATTCGAACCCGGGTCGCTGGTTCCGAAGACCAGCAGGATGATCCTGGCTACCCCACGGGCCCATAGCTGAAACCCCGACGATCATATAAAGAGTGCATCGGATTGCACGCAGGCAATCATCTCCACCGCGAAATAAGATGAAAAACATTCACTTCCTTTCTATAATTTCAATCCAGATGCCGTTAGGATCTTTTATGAAGGCAATCCTGCTCGTCCCCAGCACGTATGGCTCCTTTGCAATCTCGACACCCTCCTCCTTCATTCTGGCAATGAACTGATCCATGTTTTCGATGCTGAATGCTATGTGGTCCAGCTGATCGCCTTCCACATACTCGGTCTTGTCCTTCCACCACGTGAGTTCGATGTTGTGATTGCTCCCCTCAATGCTGAGAAATGCAATCTCAGCGTTATTCTGTTTTATCTCCCTCCTGCTTTCAAGCTTCATGCCAAGCTTGTCAGTGTAGAAGTTTATTGTTCTGTCCATGTCCTTCACATTAATCGACGTGTGCAGCATCTTCATGATTCCACCCCGCTTCCTATACCTTCGTCTTCAAGCGGTACAGGAGCGCCAAGTCGTTCAACCATATTACATGCGTCCATTAATAATGCTCCGTACGCTGATGAGTGTATGCATCCCTGACCACAGGCAGTTTATGACGTTGCTTCATTTGAACAAGGCTTCCAGTTAAGCATTCAACCACATTGCCTGCGGTGCCTTCAGTTAGACGTTCCTGAGCATTTTCAGTTTCAAACACTTGTCAAGCATAATGTCATAGGTTGAGTCTGCCCCTACTGCCAAATGTATCCTCCTGACAAATGGCAGTGCGTGCGGTAGGGAAGGTGCCTGGCGTTCGATGAATTCGGATGCGCTCCAGGCATTCTTGCGGGACAGACAGTATCTTCCCAATAGTTACAGAATAAAGGCTCGAGGAAGACTGCATCATGCCAGCATCGAGGAACAGTATCTTTATCCGCGAGTCAACGCCACGGTCGCCTCCAAAGCCGTCGATCTTGGAATCGCAACAAAGAAACTCCATGAAACGAATTGAGCGAGAGTGCGGAAAAAATAATCGTCAAGAGCAGGGAAGTGTTCGCATCATTAAGACGCAGCGGTTTCATCGAAAGATGACGCGTCTGTGTGCTGTGCATTTGCGCACGCCGTGCGCTTACGCGGCAAACTGCTTATTTCCGCTTTTGCTCTTATGGCGCTTATGTCCAGGATACCAGAACCGGCCCGGAGACGACGGCAAAGAATATAGTCAGATGAACAATTCGCCTCAAGAGTACAACGATAGAATCCTTTGGCGGCATAATGAAGGAGGCCGAATATGGCGAATGGAGAAGCACGAGCAACTAAAGAAGCCGGAGAAGAATTGTCAGAGGCGGAAATAGCCGTACACTGGAAGGAAGAACAACACTACTATCCGCAGCCTAAATTCATCGGTCAGGCTAACCTGTCCGATCCGGGCATCAACGAACGTTTCAGCGAGAAGAATTTTCCCGAATGTTTCAGGGAATATGCCGAAATGTTGAGCTGGGACAGATACTGGCACACAACACTCGATACAAGCAACCCTCCTTTCTGGAAGTGGTTTGTTGGCGGGAAGCTGAATGCCTGCTTTAACTGTGTTGACAGGCACCTGGAAAATCACAGGAACAAGGCTGCATTTATCTTTGTTCCGGAACCGGAGAACGAGCCCGTTGTCGCCCTTACATATCAGGAATTGTTTGTAAAAGTTAACGAGTTTGCTGCACTGCTCCGTGACTTTGCAGGCCTGAAAGCAGGTGACAGAGTAACACTTCATCTGCCGATGACGCCGGAGCTGCCGATTACAATGCTTGCATGCGCGAGACTCGGCATCATACATTCCGAAGTTTTTGGCGGTTTCAGCGGAGAAGCGTGCGGCGCACGCATCGTGGATTCGGGAAGCAGCGTGCTGATTACGATTGACGGCTACTACAGGAACGGCAAGCTCCTGGACCACAAGACAAATGCAGACAGAGCTGTCGCTTCAGCAGTCGAGGGCGGACAAAAAGTGGAGAAGGTCCTCATCTGGAAACGCCTTGAAGGCAAATCGGTGTCTGAAACGCCGCTTGTCGAGGGAAGAGATTACATAATCAATGACCTGCTGAAGAGCTTCTCAGGCGCAAGGGTTGCGCCTGTTTCCATGCCTGCGGAAGCCACCCTTTTCCTGATGTATACCAGCGGTACAACCGGAAAGCCCAAAGGCATTCAGCACAGCACGGGCGGATATCTGGCCTATGTGACAGGTACTTCGAAATATATACAGGACATTCACCCGGAGGATGTATACTGGTGCTTTGCCGATATCGGCTGGATCACAGGCCACTCGTACATCGTCTACGGTCCACTTGCGCTTGCTGCCACATCGGTGATATACGAAGGTGTTCCCACTTACCCTGATGCTGGCAGACCGTGGCGCATCGCTGAAAGACTCTCTGTGAACATATTCCACACTTCACCGACGACCATTAGGATGCTTAGAAAATCCGGCCCGGATGAGCCGTCAAAATACAACTTCCATTTCAAAACGATGACTACTGTGGGCGAACCCATCGAGCCTGAGGTATGGAAGTGGTTTTATCACACTGTCGGGAAAGAGGAGGCGGCTATCACTGACACCTGGTGGCAGACAGAGAATGGCGGATTTCTCTGCAGCACTAAGCCGGCGCTTGACAGAATGAAACCTGGAAGCACAGGACCCCCGATGCCCGGCATTTATCCGGTAATTTATGACGAGGATGGAAATGAAATACCCAAAGGCTCTGGTAGAGCGGGAAACATATGCATCAGAAATCCTTGGCCTGGCGAGATGCTCACCATATGGAACGACCATGACAGGTATGTGAAGACGTATTATCAGAAATACTGCAGAAACACTAGCAGCAAAGACTGGAGGGATTGGCCATATTATGCAGGTGACGGAGCGCTGCAGGGAGAGGACGGATACATCAGAATACTCGGAAGGGTTGATGATGTGATAAATGTGGCAGGTCATCGTCTTGGAACCAAAGAACTGGAGTCAGCATGCCTCACCGTCGCGGCGGTGGCGGAGGCAGCGGTCGTGCCCGTTGCTGACGAACTCAGGGGACGTGTGCCGGTTGTATTTGTTTCGCTGAAGCCCGGTTTCAAGCCTGGCGAGGCCATACAGGCGGAAGTTTCACATGCGATTGAAAGCGTCATCGGCAAGATCGCCAGACCGAGGGAGGTGGTTATTGTTCCGGATATGCCCAAGACACGTTCTGGCAAGATCATGAGGAGAGTGCTGGCTTCTCTATCCAACCGGTTGCCGGTAGGCGATATTTCGACGCTTGCGAATCCCGATGTTGTCGAACAGATTCAAAAGATAATGCAGAAAGCCGGCTGATGTAAACCAGCCGGCATGTTTCGGAGACATGCCATTCTTCAGTCAACATCATCATGAGAACGAGGACGAATTCCAAATGCAGGATGCAGCACCACCATATTCAATAGAAAAAAGATTAAACCGGGCTTTGTTAGTGTCGTGCCAAGGGCTGGTGGTCTAGTGGTTATGACGTCGCGCTTACAACCTTCCCGGTATGAAACGCGGAGGTCGGCGGTTCAATTCCGCCTCAGCCCATTTTGGCCGTTGCATTTTAGCCCCGCGCTGTTGAGTTTCAACAGCCTGCAAAAGGCTATCAATCGATTCAGACCTTGCCCATCCTGGACACGATCAGGGAAGTGAGGCAGACACGGAGATACACAACCTGGCCTTTGTGGTGCATAAACACAGAGCTACATCACTTCACTACGATTTCAGGCTGGAAATAGGTGGAGTCATGCCTTCGTGGTCCATCCCGAAAGGTCCGACTCTGGATAGCGGAGTAAAGCGTCTTGCAATGCCTACGGGCGATCATGAACTCGCATACAGAACATTCGAAGGAGTGTTAACCGGAGGTTCGCCTGGAACCGGGGCAGTGATGATATGGGATGACGGAACGTACGTTCCTGAGATGGAGGTAAGCAGGGGCACGAGGAAAGAAGTAACCGATCCGGAGCTTGCAGACGAAGTTGCCAGCAAGAGTCTAGGGGAAGGAAACCTGAAATTCCGCTTGTACGGGAAGAAGCTGCAGGGCTCGTTTGCACTAGTCCGCACCGCTGGCATTCGTGGAAAGGAGTCCTGGCTGCTGATCAAACACCGCGATGAATACTGTAAAACAGGATATAACGCAAATGACTATGATTTCTCGTCCTTCAGCGGCCTGTCGCTTTCGCAGATAACCGCACGCGGATAATCCTCCAGGCTGGAATTCTGTGAGGCAACAATTGTCGTGACTGCAATTGCACTGCGGCTGTATCATCGCTTCTGTTTCAATTGTGCCACTGGACTCAAATCCGGACCTTGTTGTTGAACTGCCTGTCCCGACCAAAGCTTCTCAAACAGCTTCATCATTCTTGAAATGTAATGCCTGTCGCTGACCCAGAAGCCTATCTGCTGATCAGAATTAACGTACTTTCTTGTCAGATCCACGTCAAGAAACACGAACATTTCGGTGCCGTCGGCTGAAATGAAGTTGGGATACACCGATATATCGTGATACCGCCTCAGAATGTCCGCGTTTGAGTCCAGTGAGTGCAGACTCTCGGCATAACCCTCAAGCAAGGGATCGGTTATGATGCGTATCCGTGGCGTGTGAGGTGAGTTTGAATCTTTTGTTCCCAGCACAGACTCGATACGATGCATGTTGTTGCCGTCCACAAGCATCGCGACATCCCTCATCGCGCCCGAAACCATTCTGGTTATCGTGTTCAAAATCGGTCCCGTGCCTCCGATGAACCGCAGCTTGAATGATGAGTACTCGGCATTCATCGCCTGAGTCCTCTTGAGTTTTTCACCAAACAGGCGGATGATGCCCGCAGCTTCCCTGCGCAGGTCGATCAGCTGGTGTTCATACTCGTTGAGTATGCTTGAAACACATGTTTCCAGAGGCACCGCTTCATACCCGACGGGAGATACTGAAACCTGACTTACCATGCCTGCCGACTCGAGTTTCTTGAGTATGCCATATAGTTTTGTTCTGTTGATGCCGCAGCTGCGCGAAAGCGCGGAAACTGAAGAGTTGCCGTAAAGAAGCAGGCAGATGTAACACGCGGATTCCTCCTCGCTGAGGCGACCCTTGCCCAGAAAGGCTATGAGCTCCTGATAAATTTCAAGAAAATGCGCGTATTTCATCGTTGCCAAAAGCATGATGCGACATTAAATAGGTGATGCACGGGAACACAGGCTGTTGTTTGCCGGAAAAATTGATCGGCACTTTCGGGGTAGCGTGTGGCAAGTGCTTTCTGAAGCTTCGAGTCCTTCGTTTCTGTCAAGTCAATCAGACTGAACGTAGGCCGCTGTCTGTCTGGACGTGACAAACACTCGGTTAAATACGATTCCATGATTTCAGGCTTACATGTCTCATGAACGAAGCAGGCTGTTGTTTGTTATTGGTGTGGCCGTTATTGTGACTATGCTGATGACCGGCATCGGGATTCCCGTGTTCCACAGTTCAATCTCTTCGGCAAAGATGCCCTTGGGGCGGAGCACAAGTGAGGGCGGGACATTGAGCACCACCCCTTCATCAATAACATCCACAACTGATTCGCTTGTTTCCTCAAATTCGCTCTCCGAACTGCAGGGTAGTGTTTCCTATATTCCGTCAGGCTCGCTCGCCATTGGACCGCTGATCGGCGAAAACATAACGGTATTTCTGGGACTCGACACGGTCAACAGCACTCTGCTTTCACAGTTCCTCAGGCAGGTATCCAATCCGGCAAGCCCCGAGTACGGACACTACATGTCACATGCTTCATTCATGAAATTTTTTGAACCGAGTGCGGCTGTCTACCAGTCGATTGCGGCATACTACAGTTCGAACGGCATAACAGTCGTGCCGGGAAACGACAGACTGTTCATGCAGTTGTACGGCCCTGCTACCCAGTTTGACACGGTGTTCAACACAAGCATTCAGCTCTACGACACGCAGATGGGTGCATATTATTTCAATACGGAAGCAGTCTGTGTGCCGTCCTCATTTTCCGGGATGATAAGCGGTGCAATCGGTTTTTCCAATTATCCCTACCTACAGTCAATGCTGCTCGTCAATCCGGCGTCCAATATGACAGTCAGCCAGGCAGTGAACGCGTCCAACAACGGCTTCGGAGGAGCAGCATCTCCGCAACCTCCATACACTCCGTATGCCATGCAGCTCGCTTACAATGAGACGGCGCTGATGAACAGCGGATACCAGGGGCAATACGAGACTGTCGCCGTGACGGATGCGTACGGTGATCCGACTCTTGCAGCAGATATGGCCACCTACGATAGCCTGTACAATCTTCCATCCCCGGCTTCGTTTCAAACCATGTATCCGTTCGGGCAACCGAATCTGCTCGGTACCGTGACGCAGTCGCTCAATGCTGCCATCAGTCTGTGGGAAGTGGAGACCTCGCTTGACGCCGAACTGTCTCACGGTTTTGCGCCTCAGGCGAACGTTATTTCAGTGGTGTCGCCGGATGCAGGCTACACTCTGATTCAGACCGTCGCTTATCTCATCACGAATCAGCTCGCGAACGTCATCTCAAACAGCTGGGGAGCCCCCGAACCCGAAGTGGGATCGTTTGCAACCTACATGCATCCGTTCTTCAAGATGGCGGCTGCGGAAGGTATAACGGTACTTGCCGCTTCCGGAGATCAGGGTTCTGCGGGTTATGACGCAAGCGTTCCCAGATCAGTGCTCTGGCCCTCCGATGACCCGTATGTAACTGCAGTCGGCGGCACGACAATTTTCATGAACGGAACAGTGTCGACGGTCAGCAACCCGCTTAACGGCCCGCCGGAAGTCCCTGAAGTCTTCAACCCCGTCGCTATGGTCAATGAGACGGCATGGGACGGATATACCGGCGGCGGTTACAGCGTCATCTTCCCCAGACCGTACTGGCAGACAGGATACGGACTTCCGGTCAACGGAACTGCCGCCGGTGAACGGGGAATTCCCGACGTTTCAGCAAACGCAATGTTCGGAGGTAACGATTTCGTATTCAACGGCCAGACTGGGGGGTCATACCTATTTGGCGGAACCAGCTTTGCCTCTCCGGCATGGGGAGGCATGGTGGCGACCATGGACTCGTACGTTGCGTTTGTGCAGGGAACGCAACTGGGCTTCCTCAATCCCGCGCTGTACAGTATACTGAACTCACCTGTCTACAACCGCAGCTTCCACGATGTAACTGTGGGATTCAACGGCCCGGGCGGCTACTACAATGCCTCCCACGGATGGGATCCAGTGACGGGTATCGGGAGTCCGGACGTATCATTCCTTGCCCGTGAACTTGCCGAATACAGATACGTTGCCGGTGCCTACGGAGACTTCAACAGCACAAACAACACGGGCATTTCTGCCGTCGTTCAAACCGTCCTGCCGGACAGAGCTGTAGGTTCATCCTCCAATCTCTTCTACGTGAGTGAAAAACTCTCCGACGGCACTACACTGATGCTGGGTTATGCCGTCAACAATTTCATCCCGTCAGGTGCCTGGTTCTACAGCATCATACCATCAAGCAGTCAATTTGGAACGGCATTCACCGATTACGGGATCGCGGGGAGTGCGGGAACGAACGGCACGTTCAACAACTACACAATAGTTGAAACTTCCCCATATCAGTGGTCGTTCAGGGTCAATGCCGTCACCGTTGCAACCTACTCGACAGCGGCTACAGGCAGCGGGCGCAATGCGCCGGAGTTTCTGGTTTCGGCACTCGGCGTAACAAGCCAGTACAACATACTCGGACCCGCAGTGTTCAGAAACATGAGCTATGTGAGAGGAGGGGTATTCTATCCAGTAGCCTCCGAGATGAGTCTGGAACAGACAAACATATACGGCTCATATTCACCGCCGTACTTCTTCCCCAACCCGTACGGCGTAGCAGCATACAACAGCAGTTCACGCGAAATAGTAGCGGGCAGCGGCATAGGCTACGAGAATGGCAGCGTTCTGTTTGGCACATTCTATCCAACGCCGCCGACCACTGTTTTCCTGGAATATCCGCAGGTAGTTGCACTATATGCACAGCATGTCTCATCCGCCGCCAGCTCCGGCGCCACAAGCTTCGGCATGAACACGACCTTCCCGTCGGGTCAGAACGATTTCAACAGTTTCTATCTCGCACCTGTGCTTGGCCCGAGTACCTGGAAGTTCAGCCTGGATCAGCCAACGTCAGCAAGCCTATATCTGTCGCAGGTCAACACAAGCTATGTTCATTTCTTCCTTTCCCTGCAGCCGCTGGCCGGTTCAGGAAATCTGACATCCGTTCCTGTGACAGTTGACGTCGGCGTAAACGCGGGACAGTATGCGATCGGAAGCGCTTCACTGACGCTGAATCTTCCCACGGACGGATCGGTTGTGGAATACAATGTGCCATTCCTTGCCGAATCCGGCGTCCTGCCATCGGGTGCCTACATTTCCATGTCCGTCTCCTGGTACATGCTTCAGACTGCAGGCACCAACATAGGTTATGCCATCCTGCTGCACAGCGGCCAGGATTATCCGATATCCCTGGCTCTGCCCGTCTACAATCCAGTGGATATGTCGCCACTGATGGCCACAGCTCATAACAGTACAGTCTATATCACATCGAATATTTTCAGCCCGTTCGGATCCGGTGATTTGAAGAATGTGGCCGGAACCATAAACTATACGAGCGGTGGCTACGCGTACGTTATTTCTCCGCCCATGGCCGTGAATGGAAACACCTACACATGGATCGTAAACGAAACAGTGCTCCCGGACGGCACATATAACTTCACCGCGACCGCGTTCGACATACAAGGAAACTACAATCACAATATGACTGAATTCACAATAAGTTCAACGTCCGTGCAGACCAGCACACCGGGAAAGCCACATCCGCCACCAAGACCGCCCAAACCGGCCGAGATTGAGCCGCCGGACTGATAAGGTGCTTGCGCCAGCTCTTTCATCGTCGAAGATTGACCTGCCGTCAATAGTTGCGTACGGTCAGCCCGTCGAAGATGCGCGCGCATAGCGTAAACACTATTGTGACCTGATGCTTCACTCTGCGCGCGGAAAAGAAGGCGGGAAGAGATTTCGTTCAGCAGAACATGTGGAGGAGATGAGTTAGTTGAACTCCGCTATTTTCCTCCACCATCCGTATTTCTTCTCGATGTGCGCGTCAATCGTATATGGATCTGTGCCGTGCGTGGCATTCAATGCCATGAGCACAAGGAAACAGACCAGATAGACGACGCCAGACCCTGGATCCGTATATCCTGAGCCGAAGGGTCCTCCCAGTCCTTCTGGCACAGCCCATATCAGGAAACTCAGAAACGGACCGACGACGTACGAAAGCTTTCGTGCGAAGCCGAATATGAGCGCAAATGCGAGCGCTCCTTCGGCAGCTCCTGCCCCGTAAAGCATGAGCGCTGAGTTTGTCAGGGAAGCCTGGTACCAGAAGGTATACCATCCCAGTATCCAGGCAGGCTGACCCGTGGACGCATCCTGTATCCACCCGGGGAGCTGCGACGGTGTATCAAAATAGAATTTAGAGAATGCATCGAGCCCCCAAATCAGTCCGAATAGGAGGGCAGATATGCGTGCCAGCTTCATGCTGTTCCTTGCGAACCAGGTCAGGGAAGCACCTTCACTGACTTCCAGCGTTTTGTTCAAGACAGTCGTATTTAACTCAACCATTATATCGCCTGAAATTCCATCTCTCCGCGCACGCATTAATGATTTGTAATTACAATACGCATAATATGTAAGAATCAGACAATTGGACATGATGTATTCAGGTTGAGCTGAAGGCACATGAGGCAGCAACCAGTACCTGAAAAAAGTCATCTGCCAGTGCGCCCGTGGGACTGATACGCCTGCCGTTCCAGAATTTCGCAGACATCATAGACAGGGCGAGATTGAAAAAAAAATGTCGAAGCGTTCAACCCCGCAGTTATAACACACCTGCCTCGACATTATTTCGGTCAAATCAGGAATGCTGTAAAAGCGATAAGTGCAAAGATAACGACATGCCCGAGGATACCGAGTCTCAGAATACGAATGCCCCTTCCGTCGATTTCACCCCTGTGAAAACTCCTTGCAGCCCCGGCATAGATGCTCATATATATTGAAAGAAATGCCACTGCAAACAGCAGAGCAGCAATGAGTGCGCTTAACACCATTTAGCCCACCCCGAGCACTGCGATATGCGCCATGATGAATATAATCGCAACCTGGAATGCAGCCTGCACGCCTGCAAGTTTTATGTTCAACATGTTTAGTCTTATTATCCTCTCCTGGTCGGGAACCGGTTTCGACACCTCAATGAATATCCTGACGCTGTTCGGCAGGAAGATGCCGAAGCCCTGTACGGTAAGGACCAGGACAGCAATGCCCGCCCCGATTATCCACGGCGAAGTCAGTACAAAAGCGCCAAGTCTGATTGCCAGATATATGCCGGCCACTATTGCAACTGTTGCAAGAGAAGGGACGGCGAAGAAGTTCAGCGGTGTGAGCCTCTTGGCAACTTCCACCCTGGCCCTTGGCTCGAGTGTTCTGAAAACCATTGACATGATTAAGCCCATGAAGAGGTCGAATCCCGTCCATGTCGCGCCAGTAATCACATGCACGTATTCGAGGAAGACGAGGCTTTTGACTGATAGCGCGTAAATCAGCGCGACGGGCGGGACTATGCCGAGTATAAAACTCCAGCGGAGGAGACGGCCCGTATAAGAGGGGAAACCGGCATTTCCTGCATTTGACACTTCTCCAGCTACGAAACTGTTGCTCGAGGCTACATCTCGCCCTGTCATGTTTTTACCCGAGGATGTACTGGAGTTGAGTGCTTTGTGCTTTTAAATATCTGTTCATCGGCTAAGGCGCACGGAATAAATCTAAATGGCCAAAAGAGCGTTCCTGCAGGTTGTATGTGAGTTGAGATCGGATGCAGATGCTGTTTCAACGGTTTCTCCAGTGTGCAGGATTAGACAAATATCACATTCTCCGCACATCGCGTTTCAGTGTGAGATGCATTCTATGAATCCTCCGGGAGTGAAAACAGGCTGGGAATCGTGCTTCCATTGAATATGAGGAAAAGCGATTTCCTGCTTCATATCGCCATGAGAGAGTATAGCTGAAGTTTTAATTCGCGCCTGACAATGAGGCGTTTGAGAATTTCAAAGCACCATGCAGAATTCTCAGACAGTGACCGGAGATGGCTGTAAAAGGAAGAAAGTGCACCAGATACACGGGCCACTTCGCACTTCTGGGCATCGGTGCAGGACTCACGGTTGAGGCGGTCTCCCGCGATATCCTGATCATGATTGGCACAATAATTGTATTCCTTGCATTTGGAATGAGGATAGATGATGTGATTAACGGAATTGTCTGAAAGTGAGAGACCGGCTTTTTGACGAGGGAGTATGCTGCGGGCTGGTTGCCCGGAGTGTCTCTGTATTTCACCGGAGATACAGGCTGACAGTGAGTATGACGAGGACCCAGAGTGTGATGACTACATATTTGGTGTTTTTTTCCTTGACCAGAAAATACACCCAGGACGATAGAACCCTGATGTAGGGGGTGAGCATCAGTATGATTATTCCAAGGGAAAGAATGCCGAACCACGATTCGTGGCCCGAGAGCACTGCACCGGTGGCACTTGAAACGTAAGCGGCAAAGCTGGATACATGCGCAATCTGGTTAATTTCCAGACTGTGATTTTGTATATAAAAATCAATGACACCGGCAGATGTTACGATCATGGCTATCAGGACGCCGTACAGCAGGACGTAGCTGAGCGCCGCCTCAAGATCAAGCCCTTTTCGCTGCCTGATCTCGTTCACTTCTTCCTCGATTCTGCCTATTTCGTCGTGATCAGCGGGGAATGATATGATTATGTCTCCATCTGTGGTGAATCTGCTGTCCAGTTTCATATCGGTTTTTCCCTTCATGGCAGAACACCTGCACCTCTGAGTATCATCTCAATAGCAAGTCCCAGCAAGATGAACAGAAACATGTACCGTACCTGGACATTTCTCATCTTTACCAGAAACTTTGTTCCAAGAAAGGCACCCGCAGTAACACCGATCATGACAGGAGCGACAATGCCGACGTTAACAAGTCCTGCGGCGATGAAGACGCTGCTGCCGGCAAGCGCAGTGACACCGATAATGAAGTTGCTTGTTGTTGTTGATACCTTTCCTGACAGGTTCATTATCAAATCCATTACTGTGACCTTTAGGGCCCCCGCGCCAATACCGAGCAGACCTGCTAGCATGCCAACACCAAACATAGCGGAACCGCCCTCCAGCGCATGGGTTGACTTGTAGTATATCCATTTCTCGCTGACCTTGTCGAAATAGACACCGTGTAGAGTGAGCCACTTCGATGCCCTGTCCTGCTTCTCAACATAAGGCAGTTCGGAAGACCTTTTGACGGTCAGCAGCTGCCACCACGATATGAGCAGTACTGCTGCGAATGTGAAAAAGAGAATAAAATCATATTTTGAGGGAAGTATAACAGCGATTGTGGCGCCGATAACAGCGCCGGGAACGGTGAACATTTCAAGATACATTCCTATTCTTACATTAGAGAGGCGATCGCGGACGTATGCAGACGCCGAGCCGCTTGAAGTCGCGATCGTCGACATAATGCTGGCAGCAATCGCATATTTGATTGGTATACCAATCAGAGTGAGCACGGGAATGAGAATGATTCCACCGCCGATTCCAGTCATTGCACCCAATATACCCGCGGGAAATGCGATTGCAAGAAGATATAGGAAATTCGGTAGCATGCTTATTGCCTGACCATGTTCATGGGTTGAAGGAAAAGGTGACGATATTTAACTTTTAATACAGACTGACAAAATTTCTGACAGTGCGGGCGAAAGTGCATGCGCATTTAACCCTTTGTGCTTCGGCCAAGCCTTTCCGTTATAATACGATAATACCTTTCGTCGATTTCCGCAGAAATGTACTTCCGTCCCATATCACGACAGCACACAATTTCCGAACCGCTGCCGCCAAACAGTATCAGCACAGTGTCGCCGGCAAGGGTACACGCGCTGATGAGCATTGCTGACAGTTTTTGTGGTATCTGGCATGCATGTGCGGTCTTTTCCTGGCTCACGTTCTTCACCAGGTCGAAATAGAACCAGTCATATGGCATCCTTCCCTTTGATCCGTTCTTCAGATTCTCCCTTATCCGTCTATCGGAAGGATTCTTGTAAGGCTGGGCGACGGCCTCCTTGAAGAATCTGTTGTATTTTGTCTTAATGCAGTGCAGTATGCTTCTGTGAGCAGTAGTAAAATGGCGCGGAGTATGGCCAACATTCGTGTTATAAACCCATGAATAGTCGCGAACGTCATAGCATAATTCATCAAGGCACTTTACGCGCAGGTACGCATTCTGTTTCGGAAAATTTATGAAAAATGCATTGCCTGTTTCCTTCAGCACACGTACAGATTCGGCAGCTACTTTTGAGTACCAGTCAATGTAGTCGTCAAAGTCCATCCTGTATGAGACGCCTCCGTAACTCACACCCATGTTGTAATCGGGGTCACCGTAAACCATATCAATGGAGCCGTCAGGAAGTTTGCCGAGTAATTCCAGTATATCTGTTCGAAAGACCCTGTCGATCATTTCCGGCGGTAAAGAGCTGCTCATCGAAGGTTCATGAAAGAACAAACTTTAATCATTGTGCTATATGTGAAAAGGGCATATGAGAGAACACACAGTAAATCCGACCGGGCCGGCTTGCTTGATTAACATTGCGGGAGGCAGACATTGAAAGTCCTGATAGCTGCGCACCTGGAAAGTGAGGCAAGGGATGCAATCGACAGACTGGCGTCCGGGTGCGGTTTGGTCAACACTCAATGGAGAGAATTCACGGACCAGGAACTGAAAGATTTTGATGTGCTGTTCATCGGATGGGGATGGAACAGAGCCGAGGCGCTGTACGATCTTGTGGCCAGATGCAAGAACGTCAAGCTTCTGCAGACTTTGTCCGCCGGGGTGGATTACATCAGGTTCTCTTCCATACCTGAAACAATAACGGTTTGCAGCAATGCAGGCGCCTATTCAGAGCCTGTGGCAGAGCACGCGTTCGCACTGATCATGTCACTTGCAAAGAACATCAAGGCAAATGAGGCGATGATGAGGCAGGGTATATTCGACAACAAGGCCCGGTCGCTGGAACTTGAGGGTGCGACGCTTGGCGTTTTCGGGTTCGGAGGCATAGGGAAGGAGGTTGCGAAGATCGGAAAGGCGCTGGGCATGCGCATATTTGCCGTTTCAAGAAGTAAACCGCAAGAAGAGGACGTGGATTTATTCACAACGCCGGACGGTATTGACGACATGTTGCAAACATCCGACGTTGTGGTGATCGCTTCACCGCTCACAAAGCAGACGAGAGGTCTCTTCAGCAAAAGCAAACTGGAAATCATGAAGAAAGATGCAGTACTCGTTAACGTCGCGAGGGGTCGGATTATTATTGAAAACGATCTTTATGAACATCTGAAAGAAAATCCGGGCTTCCGGGCCGGCATTGACACCTGGTGGAATGAGCCTGCTGAGGGCTCAAAATTCACGCCAGGGCATGACTTTCTGTCGCTGCCCAATTTCGCCGGTTCGCCGCACAATTCAGGCGCAGTCGCCGGCACGGGAAGACGTTCTTTGATCAGGGCCTATGAAAACGTAGTGAGATATGCGCAGGGAAAAAAGCCGCATAACATTGTTAACAGGGCTGATTACCTCTGAGCGCAGTGTGTCCCGCTGGCTCGGACAGACATTTTATTTAATGGCCCGGGGACTCTGCGAAGTGATATGAGCGAAACTGACGATAAACTACTGGAGATGAGAAGGAGCATGTTCGCCACGCTGAAGAACGAAGGATTTCATGCAGTGGCAGCGCTGATCGAAGGTGAACAGGAGCCTGGAAAAATCAACGGAGTTCAGCCCGATCTCATCGGTTTCAATGAAAAAGGCATAGGTGTCGTTGTTCAGGTGGAAACCTGCGAAACAATACGAACGTTAAGTGCCGAAGAACGGCTAACTTCCCTCGTGATGGTGCAGGCCGAAGGCCATGAATACAGACTGCTCGTGCCGACGGAATGCATGAATGCAACAGTTGAATGGATCGGCAGAATAGGCCTGGATGAAGACATAGTCTGGGAATATTTCTGACTCAGGCGGCAATCACTTTTTTCCGTCGGAGAATTCCGACTTCAGTTCATCAGAGACATACCTGCGCATTGCAACAGGATTAAATGATTCAATCAGCACTTTGATGTCCCCGAAACCGACCATTCGGGTGAGGATACCAAGACCCACGTAAGCAAGCATTCCGAGGCAGGCGAACAACAGAACATCGTACCACTCCCAAAGGCTAAGCGGCAGTGCATATGTCAGCGGATAGATGAGCGCATATGCGGCTATCGCCTCTATGATGAAGCCAATAACTTTGAAGCTGAAACCCGTGCCTGCAAGCTTATCTGCATGTCGGTGGGACAGGAAATATGTCACCATTGCACCGGCAAGCAGTCCGAATGCAGCGCCGTCTGCTCCGAGGCCGAGCAGTCGGATGCTAAAGATTGAGCCGGGTATCGCAATCACCATGACAGCTATCGAAACAAACGTGCTGGCGATTGAAATCCATCCCAGCGTCCGTGGCCTGTTCATACCCCCGACAACACTGTTTTTTGGACCTGCTATCCCATTGACATAAAGCCACAATGCGAGTATTCCGAGCGGTTCCGATGCTTTAAGAAAACTGTTGGACATTATGACGTGGAGTATCCCGCCCGGATATACCAGAAGGAATGCCGATACAGGCGCGAGCACAAAAGACAGAAAATATTCAGACTTCAACGTGCTGTCCTTTATCTGTCCTCCGCTACCGCTGCTGTGAAGTTCAGATATCCGCGGGAATATTACACTCGAGACGCTGCCGCCGAGTATGACGAACACTGAAGTAATCCTGAAACCGGCATAGAACAGGCCAGCAACCTGCAGATGCCAGAAGAACTGGACAAGCACGACCGACAGGCTCACAGGAAGCATACCGATGAGCGATGGCAGGAGGAGAGGATCAGCAAATTTCCTGTATTCCCTGAGTATGGACTTACTGGGTCTACGGAGAGGGTATCCCCTGAAATAATAGAAGGTCACAGCAGCAGAAGCCACTCCGCCCAGGAAATATGCCCAGATGACATCGATTACTGAAAGACTGGAAAAAACAACGAACACTATTACGGCGACCCTGACGATATGCCCTGCAAATGTGCCTATCTGTGCCTTCGCGACCTCCCTCCTCGCGCTGAATGTTGCCATTGGCACACTCGCAAACACAGTGACAATGGTATAGCCGAGCATTATCCATATTCCCTGAAGCTCCAGGGGCGTCTCGAATCCGTGATGAAGCAGATAGACCCACAGAAATATGGTTGCAAAAACGAGAAGAGACATCAGGCCGGTGAGAACAGCAGTTATGAGCATCATTGCACCATTGCATTCACCGATGTCGGCACCCTCTGACACCTTCTTTATGTGCGCAGTTCCGAAGCCAAGCCTGCTGACCGGCAGGAAGATGCCCACATAACTGACGGTGAAACCAATCAGACCGATGGTCAATTCATTTGTAGGAGCAGGCATTAATCTAGATATAACAAAAATACCGGCGTAAGCTACGACAGCGCCGAAAATGTTTATGAGTGTTGTGAACAGCGACTTCCGTGCCAGAGACTCAGCCATGCGCAACCTGCCGTGGTTCGATACGCTAGCAATTCAATAAGCTTTCCATCAGCACAATTACATATCGCCATCATTATCGACCGACAGATTCGCTACGCGGTTGGATGTTCAGCAGGGTGCATGGAATGCATACAGACAGAGACAGGCTGCATCACAGGAGCAAGGATAAGGCACAATGCCGATTTCGGCGGGATAGAAAAATACAATTCCATGGATCGGCAGAAACATCATTAGTTGTCAGGAGCCACTGGAGGGAATTGAACCCTCGACCTACGCCTCATTGTGCGGATGATACCAAGGCGTCGCTATATAGTGGCGCAATATGCGCTACCACTAAGCTACAGTGGCCTGTCAGCTCAGAAACTGGCCCAAGGTATTAAATTTTCGTCAACCGTAAGGTCACCGGCGAAAACAGCTCAAAGCCTGCTGCATACCGGAAGTGTGTCTGATTGAGGAACAAGAATTCAATGACTTCCCTCGACGTGCTGCTGCTGCAGAGGGAACTCTCCACGCTGATTGGTGCATATGCCGAAAAGGCGTTTGGCGGGAAACCTTTCTCGATCCGGTTCAATGCGCCGTCCATGAAACGTGAACTCGTTCTTGCAGACGGCCTTTTCCTCTTCCTGACTGAGAGACTCGAGAAACAGGATGGGGCTGAAGTCGGTGAATTCTCAGCAACGATCCGCAGAAAATTTGACAACTCAAGAGTAACGGACGTGAAGCAGGAAGGATTTGATCGGCTCATACGTATGAGTTTTTCAAGGCCGGAGAATGCCGAGATTGTCTTTGAACTGATGGGACGGGGAAACGTGCTTGTCGTTGAGTCGGGAAAAATCACAGCCGCCATGAAATATGAGCGGAGAGGAAGTGCGGAGATCAAACAGGGTAACGAATATGTCAGGCCCGGACTGAGATTTGATGCCCGGGCTGCCCAGTTCGGGGCATTCAGGGAAGCACTCCTCTCTTCCAGGGCCGACATTGTGAGATCGCTTGCCACTGTGCTCGGACTCGGCCCGGATTTTGCCGAGGAGATTTGTTCGAGGACAGGCATCGTGAAGGAGACAAGACCTTCCGAGCTCACGGAAGAACAGATGAAAAAGCTGAAGGAGACGACAGATGGCATAATACTCGAGACCATTGAGAAGCCGCATCCTGTGGTCTACTATTCAGACGGCTACGCGGTACAATTCACACCGGTTCCTTTCGCAATTTTCTCCGGACTCGAGAGAAGGGAGTGCCGGTCCATCAGCGACGCCATACTGCAATACATCAGCAACAGGAGGACAGAACAGAAGGATGACGCGGCCGAAAAACATGAAAAGCTGCTCGAAAGACAGAGAGAGGCAATACGGAATCTCACGGAAGAGGGGAAGAAGGCGAGAAACTTTGCCGATTCCATATATGCAGATTACGCACAGTTCGGAAAACTCATCTCTGCATTCAGGAAAGGTAACGATGCACCATATACATATACGCGGAAAGCAGGCAACGTGATCTCCGTCAATGCGGGTGGATGCACGCTGGAGATCGACACATCAAAGGACATAGACACTATCGCCTCTTCAATCTATGATCAGGCGAAGGAGATTGACAGGAAACTCAGGAGAGCCGAGAAAGCGCTGGCCGAGATGGAGAGCAGCCGCCCTAGTTCCCTGAAGCCTAAACAGGCACTGCACATGAGGAAGGCATCAAAGAGATTCTGGTTCGACACATACAGGTGGTTTATAAGCAGCGAAGGATGCCTGGTAATCGCCGGACGGGATGCGAAAACAAACGACAGACTCGTGTCCAGGCATCTTGCGCAGACAGACCGCTATGCACATGCTGACGTGTACGGAGCGCCGAGTACGGTTGTCAAATGGAAAGAAGGGGTAACGGAGGCTACGCTGGAGGAAGCCTGCGGATTCGCACTGTGCTTCTCCAGAGCATGGAATGCGCAGATAGGTGCAGCTTCGGCGTACTGGGTAACGCCTGATCAGGTAAGCAAGACACCCCAAACGGGGGAGTTCCTGCCGAGGGGTGCATTTGTGATCAGGGGAAAGAGGAACTATTTTAACAGGCTGAAACTGGAGCTTGCGCTCGGCGTCATCGAATACGAAGGAGAGAGGCGCATCGCATGCGCGCCGGTGAGCGCGATCAGAGCGAACTCAGACAGATATGTGGTCCTGACGCCTGGTTCGATGACAAAGGAGAAGATAGCCGCCGCACTTCACGCTGAATTTGAAACAACATCAGATGAAATTGTTTCGGTTCTGCCGCCGGGAAAAAGCAGCTTCACTCCGATGGCAAAAGAAGTGCCCGCGGCCGCAAACACAAAAGAGTAATTATCGAGTATTGCATGGTAAGGATGGTGCGGCCATGACGTTTGTAAATGAAAACACATACAGGAGATTCAGATCAGAAGGCAGGGAAGAGGAATTTCATGCTCAGTACGAAAAGGCGATGGAGAATGCCAGACATTCGCTGGGAAGCACTCATCCACTGTACATAGGCGGGAAGAGCAGACAATCGAAAGATGGCGTTTTCGAAGTCTTGTCCCCTCAGAACAGGGAGATGCTGATAGGCAGGTTTCAGAAAGGGTCCGGAAAGGATGCTGCCGATGCCATTCAGGCTGCACATGAAGCATTTTCAGCGTGGAGGCACGAAGACTACAGGAAAAGGGTCTCCATAGTGAATGCGGCCGCGGAAATTGCGGCCCACAGGAAGTTCGACATTGCAGCGATGATGACACTTGAAAACGGCAAGAACAGATTCGAAGCTATGGGCGATGCTGATGAAGGCATCGACTTCATGAGATATTACGGAGAGCTCATAACAAACAACAGGGGTTACACGACAGAGATGGGCCGTTCTGGACCTTCTGAAGACAACCGTAGCGTGATGAAACCGTACGGTGTATGGGGGGTGATAGCACCGTTCAATTTTCCATTCGCCATAGCCTGCGGCATGACTACGGGAGCGATAGTGACTGGAAACACCGCGGTGCTCAAACCCAGCAGTGCGACGCCTATGATGTCACTCATGCTCTACGAGATATACAGAGAAGCAGGCCTTCCGGACGGCGTGCTGAACTACGTCACAGGACCCGGTTCTGCAGTGGGACGCGAGATGGCCCGGAATGATCTTGTCCGGGGCATCGTCTTCACAGGCTCGAGAGAAGTGGGCCTGAAACTTTCACGGGAGTTCAACGGTGGAAACTTCAAACCGTTTATCTCGGAGATGGGAGGCAAGAATGTCGTGATAGTCACTGAGCATGCGAACATGGAAAAGGCTGTCGCAGGCACTGCACTTGCAGCATTCGGTTTCGGCGGCCAGAAATGCAGTGCCGCATCGCGGGCAATCGTACACAGGAGCATCAAAGAGGAGTTTACAAAACGACTGGTGGAATATACGAAAAAACTGAGCACGGGCGATCCGGCGGAACGGGGCACATTCCTGGGACCGGTCATTGACAAGGGCGCAGTGTCGAAATACGAGCGGGCTGTGCTGGATGCAAGGGAATCGGGCCAGGTGCTCACAGGCGGCAATGTGCTGAAGATGGATGCGCTGGCAAAAGGTTACTTTGTCGAACCGACAATAGTGGACGCACTTCCTGCCGATCACAGACTCCTCAGTGAGGAGCTATTCCTGCCTATACTCGCGCTCGCGGAGTACAGGAGCTTCGACGAGGCGATTGAGTTTGCTAACTCCGTAGACTACGGACTCACGGCAGGAATATTCAGCGATGACAGAGAGGAGCTTAACCGGTTCTTCGAACGCGTGGAAGCAGGTGTCTGCTATGCAAACAAGGCTACCGGCGCAACCACCGCGGCCATGGTCGGGTCGCAGCCGTTTGTGGGCTGGAAGATGAGCGGTTCTACGGGCAAGGGTGCAGGTGGCATGTACTACCTGCTACAGTTTATGCGGGAACAGACAAATTCGGTGTTCGGCTGAGGACATTGTTTCCCGGCAGTAACTGTTGCGTTCACAGAACGCTCAGCGCACTCCCGCACCTGACCCATGCCGGGATGTTGTGCACCGGGGTTGTCCCCCTGTCACGCAGGGACGGCGCGTCCCAGTCTAGAGGGGACCCATTATACGATGCACTGTAGTCGCTGACTTTGCCCGGTATCACCGTTCAGCCAGTTCCAAGCCTGCGACATGAGAGTAATTGGTGTATGATAGATTAAAGCGTTCCGTTTCGGGGAGGCGCAGTTAATCTTTATTAATCGAGCAGGAGTATAAAGATACGTGAATATTCTAACTGGCTGCAGCGGCTGGTCTTACAGCGATTGGGTCGGCCCCTTTTACCCCAAAGAACTTTCACACAGGCATACAGAGTGGCTGCGCTATTATTCGCAGTTCTTTTCTACAACAGAGGTCAACAGCACGTTCTATTCGATGCCATCTGCCGCCACAGTCAGTTCCTGGATAGAGAAGACAGCCGATCTCAGGCAGTTCGAATTTTCAGTCAAACTGCCCAGAAGGATAAGCCACGATCTCCTGCCATCCGGAAAAATCGATCTTGCGGTTGCCGAAAGAGGACAGTTCGCTGACGTATGCACAACGCCGTTGAGAAAGGCCGGGAGGCTTGGCGCCGTGCTGCTGCAGCTGCCGCCTGAATTCAGGTATTCGGACAGGAGTCTCTCTCATCTTGCGGAACTGCTCGAAGAGATAAGGAAGGACGGGAATGATATAGCGGTTGAGTTCAGGGACAGGAGCTGGCTTACGCCGGGAACGGAACAGCTGATAACAGAAGCTGAGGATGCACTGACATCCCTGAACTGCAGCAACGTCTTTGTCGACAGCCCTGCATTTCCGGTGATGCGTTCGCTAACCGGCGATCATGCTTACGTAAGGTTTCACGGAAGGAACAGGGACATATGGTACGGAGGCAAGAGCGAAGATGACGGCAGGATAAACAGGTATGACTACCTGTATTCCAGAGGACAGCTTGAAACATGGGTCCCGAAAGTGAGAATGCTGTCCGAAAAGGCGCAGGTGTCCAGGATATACTTCAACAACCACGGCAGGGCGAAGGCGGCCAAGAATGCAATGGAGTTCATGGACATGATGGGCATTGAGCATCCAATGAAGAGCATAAACATAACAGATCAGTCGAAACTGGACGCATTCTGAGCGCAAACCATGGCTGCCCCTGGGCCTCAGCGCAGCATGAGTTCAATGAGCATTTCATTTTCAGATTTCTCTGTATTCCTCTTTCCCCTTTCCTTGCTCCCCGGTATGGATATGCTGATATCCGATATTCCCTTCCAGAGGAGAAAGATGATCGCAGCTGACGCAGCCACAGATATCAGGACGGTAACCGGAGCAAAATAGAAAACAGATGTAACCGAAGATGCGATGACCAGATAGCCGACAATCATATACACCGCCTGCAGCAGGCGTTTGAGGAGCTTTGCCGAAAAAGATGATTCCATGTCCCTGTCGCCGAAGAATCTTTCTGTCTCCATGATCAGTGTATGGAGTGAGGAGTAGAGTAGAAGCACTACAGCGACCAGATAGCCGAGCATCAGAAGCGTCAGGTTCAGTAATGCGCCGGATGAGATGGATCCGGCGTATGAAATGAAATACTTTGTCATGACGAGAATGGAGACGACCACCATGATATTGAGGCCGAACGTCAGGAGGAGCGCCCTGGATGGTTTTTCCATCTTCAGAGGGCCGGATATCTGTTTAAGAAGATTACCCACGAAAGTCCTGATTGCGAGTGCATAAAGTACGACGGCGCCCGGGGTTCTAGATTTGACCGCGTTATAGATGCGTTCGTTTCTCCTGATGGTCTGCGGCAAAATGACAATGGTCACTGCGGAAATCAGCACGATAAGTGTGTATATCTCCTGAGTGAGGAAGCCGAACTGCAGACCCAGCCTGCCGATTACAAACGAGAATTCACCGATGGCGCCGGCTGCAATGCCGACGTATGAAGCGTTACGGAGACCGAATCCGGTGAATGTAAATCCCAGCGTGACCGATACAAACTTCCAGACGATGAACACGACGCCAAGCAGCAGCGCAATAGGCAGCAACGTGATGAGGTAGGATGTCTGGATAAGGGTGCCTATGGACACGAAAAACACCGCCAGAAAGATGTCCCTGATGGGCACCATCCTAGAATGTATCCTGTCCTTGTGGTCGGATTCGGCCACGGCTACACCCACTATGAATGCACCGATGACAAATGAGAAGCCGAGTTCATTGGCGAAGAGCGCCAGCGCAAAACAGAGCCCCATTGAAGTTATGACAATTATTTCGTCGCTTCCGAAATTCACTATGTGGTTGATCGCCCTGGGTATCACATTTATGGCAAGGATCAGACTGACAACGGCAAAGAATGCCATGCCTCCCATGATTTCCAGCAGCTGTATCACACCGAATGCCTGATGTGAAGTTATGCTCGACAGTATAGCCAGCAGTCCGACGGTGAGCAGATCTTCGACAACAAGCAGGCCAAGGACGAGGTCTGAATATGACTTGATCGACTCCCGGCAGTCTCTCATCGTCTTGGTTACCACAGTTGTGCTGGTAAGGGCGAAGGCAGATGCGAAAAAGATTGCCGTCTC
The DNA here is from genome assembly GCA_019721035.1 of Candidatus Sysuiplasma acidicola. Taxonomy (NCBI): domain Archaea; kingdom Methanobacteriati; phylum Thermoplasmatota; class Thermoplasmata; order Candidatus Sysuiplasmatales; family Candidatus Sysuiplasmataceae; genus Candidatus Sysuiplasma; species Candidatus Sysuiplasma acidicola. The sequence continues at coordinate 24,745 of JAHEAA010000007.1, read as the reverse complement.
CGGCGACCATCCCAGCGTAAGGGACACTATATACCCGATCGGGAGCATAAGCAGCACTTCTATGATGCCGGCCACGATTACCTTCTTGCCAATTTCCTTCAGCACATTCAGACTGAGCTCCATGCCCATAGTGAATGCAAGCAGTGTTATGCCGAGGTCAGACATGAGCGATATCAGTCTGATGTCGGCAGTCAGAAACGATGCAGAGAGCACGCCTGCGACTATATAACCCAGGATGAGCGGCTGTCGCATCTTCCTGAAGACAATGCTCACAATAGCCGCTGCGGCGAACAGTACGGCTATTCCATCATATCCAAGCGAGCTCAAATGAGTGCCTCGTATTCTTCAGGTCATGATTCTTTTATAAAACTAATATCAAAAATTTCATTTCTGATAAGCGAATAGCCACGCCACATGCCTCGTGAAAAAAGGCGCACAATCAGGAAGGTTATGCATTCAGGATGAGCAGAATAGAGATAAGGGAAAGCAGCAGCCTGCGTCCACTGCTCTTCTGCTGCGGAGGAAGCGGAAAAAACATCGGCAGGGAGTTGAGGAAGCTGGATTGCGTCAGCGTGGATTCATACGGAGCAGACATACAGCTCGATGCCGGCACGCTGTCCGTAAGGGAGATGGAACCGCGGCTGCTCAAATATGCAGATGTGCCGTTTGTCAGGACGATGCGTTCCTTGCTCAAGGGTCGCGACGCAGCATTCGTAGTTGCCGGCCTGGGAGGATTTGCCGGCGGCTCGGGAGCCGCCGTGGTTTCAAAGGCAGCCGCTGCGCTGTCTGTTCCGGTCATTGCCTCCGTAGCTCTTCCATTTGGCGTTGAGGGCGGCATGAGAAGGGCGGAAGCCAGAAGAGATCTCGACAGACTGCAGGCAAGCGCGAATCTGACTGCGGCGTTCGAGAACAATATAGTGCTGGAAAGCACGCCAGGCATGAAAATGACGCAGGCCCTGCCAGTGATGAACAGGATAGTCTCGTCGCCTTTGATAGAGCTTGTGAAGCACGCAGACGCAGAATGGACGAAAGGACTCACAGGAAAACATTACAGATGCACCTATTCTGTCGATCACTCGACTGGAGAAGGGTGGGAGAAGAAGACAGCACACGCGCTTCTGGCGCAGATGCATGATGCATCGGGCAGAGGAGGCATGGTGTGCCTGTTTGTTGAAACCGCCTCTGCTCCTGCGGAGAGTGCAGTCAGGATAGCGGAGGAACTGGAAAGGAAATGCAGCGCTGAAACAATCACTGTCTGGGCCGGAAAAAGGAATGCGGAAGGACAGAACAGGATCGGAGCATTCATGCTTTCCGAATGAGCGCCGGACAGGCATTCAGACAGTAAAGCCGGAAACTTCATCTCGCCGGGCGCCGGAAAAGAGGACCAGCGCGTCAGCCTCTTCGAAGTGCAGCCTGGATGGCACGACGACGCAGTGAGGAGGCGCGCCTGTGTCGATATCCATAAGTCTGGATATGCTGCCGGCATGCGTTTCAGAGCCAGCGCTTCCGGCTCTGGACACGGTGCATGCCAGTGTGTCTCCGTTCAGGAGAGTATGCCCGGCCTTTTGCGAAAGCTCAAGCAGCTGTTCGAAGCATGTGCGCGGTGCCATGAAGTAATTGCTGTCCGCATCTATATCGAGCAGAAGGAGCGTGTGGAGATTCGCGTTAAGGTTTGCTTCCACCATCTCGAGCGGACTCGACGGCCTGAACCGTTCGGTGAAGAGGGGCATTGAAACAGTCCTTCCAAATCTGTACTGCTGCAGTCCCAGGAGCGACGGTGCTGCAGTGAAAATCGACTGGCCGAACACCATTTCCGTTCCTATGCCGCGTCTGGCCGCTTCGATACGCAGAGAGACGTGGGTGGTTGCAGACATTGCATCGCCGCCCACAACCAGGGCGCACTTTCCGGCAGAAGCAGACTCCAGTATGATGCTGCCGTCCTCGACTTCCTTCCTTCCGACCACACGCACGCGCTTCCCGATCATGGAAGAAAGCTGTCCAGGGAAATCTTCCGGAAGCAATGTCGTATATGTCTCAAGATAGACGCAGGCGGAGTCTTTCAGCACGTCAAGTGCCTGCGGCGTCAGTGATTGCGGTCCGCCGAGCCCCGCACCTACAAATACAAGCCTTCCCATTTTTACGCCTCACAGATGTACACCAGGGGCATTAGAGTATCGCTTTCGGAGGCGGAAAAAGCAAGACGTGAGCTTATCAGGACAGGAGCTATCGACAGCAGGCTTTTGCTGTTGAAGGATGAAAAAGGAGTGGTCATACCTGTGACCGATTTTCCCCCGCGCAGAGAGGGATGGGAGCAGTGTTTCGCAGTCTTCAGGGAGAAGAGACAGGTGAAAGGTGGATACCGGGAACTGTTAGGCCCAGGGGCATGGACGGACAGTCTTCCGGCCTCGTTTGACGTCCTGGGAACGAAGGCGCTGATCAGGCTGCAACCCGAACTTTCAGACAGGCATCACGAGATAGGCGATGCCATACTGAAGGCAAACCGCAGCCTTGACAGCGTATTTCGCGACGACGGTGTCCATGGTGAGTACAGGATAAGAAAACTGACACTGATTGCCGGCAGTGGCGGCACAGAGACATCGGTTTCGGAGTACGGCCTCAAATTCAGACTGGACGTGGCGAAAACATTCTACTCGCCGCGGCTTGCGGTTGAGAGAAAGAGAGTCGCTTCAGCCATTGCACCGGGTGAACGGATACTCGACATGTTCGCCGGCGTTGGACCGTTCAGCATATCGGCGGCAAGGGCGGACGTGAACGGTACTGTCACGGCGTTTGACATCAACCCGTATGCGCTGTCATACCTGAAAGAGAACGCGGAACTCAACAGGATTGCCAACATCGAGTGTCACCTCAGGGACAGCATGACGGTCGAGCCTGACGTGCCGTTTGACAGGATATTAATGAATCTCCCCCAGGACGGGGAGCGCTTCATCGGAAAGGCGCTGTCCATGCTCAGAAAAGAGGGTTTCATACACTATTACGAAAGAGCAGAAAATGCCGGTATTGCGGAAAGAGCTTCTTCGCTGGAGCACTCGATCGACAGGTTGCGGGTCGTCGACGTCAGGAAGGTCAAGAGCTACTCTCCGGCGGAAGGGATTTACCATCTGCTCCTGACGAAGATGTCCTGACCGGAGCCCGTTCGGGCGGTTCGAGAGTGATGCCTGCCTGGTTCTGGTAATTCCCGGATCTCGAGGCATAATCCCGGTCGGTGTTTGAGCACAGCCGCTCGAATACTATCTGGGCCACCCTCTCTCCGCCGGCAAGCCTGATTGACTTCGAAGACGCGTTGAAGAATGAAAGCGTGAGTGTTCCGGAGAAACCGGCATCAACCTTTCCGAAGCTGCCGAATAAGCCCTTCCTCGCGTAGCTGCTTCTGATCCACAGCTGTGCCGAGATGTTGCCCGGAAGTGTGATCTTCTCGAGCGTCGAGACGACAAACCAGGAATGAGGAGGTATTTCCGCATCGTGCGATGTTTCATGCGCAGTTTCTGGAAGGAGCATCGTCTGAATCCTGAGGTCATAACCGTTTGGCGTGACAGAGGATCCGCTGAAACCGTCCGATATCAGCAGGCCGGAAGATGCCATCGATGTTATTTCAGAATCGGTGAGTATACACATGATGCACTGAAAATCGGGCTGCTTATTTCAGGATTGCCACCGGCGCAGCATGGAACGCATCGTGGCAGACATGAGTTTAACGGGACAGGCACCGGCCGGCTCACCTGACGAAGGGGGCAACTTGACTGTTATTTGCCTTGCGAGGGGGAGGAGTAGGCAAAACCATCGTCGTTGCATTCAACCCGTCAGGATCACCGGACATCAGTCTGAGCAGTATTAAACCGTCATCCACGGCTTTGTCCATTTCCCCTTCGTTAATTTCGAGGAGGAAACGATGCGCCATCTTGAGGACTGTTTCTTCTCTGCCCATTCCTGTCCCTGTATACTTCAAGGCAGGATGCATGTATTAAAGGGATGTAATATGAATATCATTCTTGCAAATAACAGCGTACTCTGGCTATGTTCGCATTTTGAGCTAAACGGAACGGGCGGAGGGTGATTGATGACATCATCTGCTCTGGAACAGAGCCGAGATTATTGCCCCTATGCCCTCTATGCCCTCCTGCTTTCCGTCCCAGGCGTCGAGGTTCTGGTATGTCCTCTCAATACCGTCAATGGTAGCGCGCAGTTTTTCACTCCACCCTTTCGGCGTTTCGCCCGAATAGATTGAAAGAATAAACACTATCCTGCCGCGCTCGACGGCAATGCTGTAATCGCCAAGCTCAATCCTGTTCAGGGAATGGGAGCCGTCCATCTCGGGGAAGGAAGTGGAGACGAAGTCCTGGATTGCAGTGAACATACCCACTACGAGATCTCTGTCCATTCCCCTGTAGTCCTCCCTGTGGCCATATGCGATCAGCCTGCCGTCATTGTGAATGAGCAGAACGGAGTTGAGCTGGAATCTGTGCGGAACGAGCCGTTTGTATGTGAGCAGGGCCGCAAATAGAATCACGATGAAGAGTAGGCCGTAGAACAGGAGGGCGTACACGTTTGGCACTGGCGACAGAAGCTGCACGCCGATCGTTCTTTCAATCACCGTTCCCTGCGGTGTGGTGAAGAACAGCGTGATCGTCTCCCCCTGCGAACCGGACGGCAGAGAAACGAGCATGTCTGAGCCGACAACCGTCACACCACTTCCTGCAGCGCTTATCGTGAGCGGTACGCTATTATGATCGGTAATGTACCGCGACAGATTGACCACGAATGTCGCCGTTTTTGTCGTAATGTGCGCAGGGAGGCTTATTACAGGGGGAATGTAAACCGGATAGACGTAGACGAGGACGCTGTAGTCTGCAAAGCCGTAATCAGAGCCGATGGTGAAATCGACTCTGACGCTGCCGACAAAATACTTCTCAGGACGTATTGTCACGAGGCCATACTGCGAAACTGAAATCGACAGATTGTCGGCACTTCCGCCATAGCTCAAGGGACTGTTCTGAGGCGAATAGAAGATGCGCGACAGATTGAGTGCAGCATTCATGCCATTCTCAGAAACGGAAATGAACGTCGGCGTAGAGACGCCGGAAATAACAGCGGGAGGATAATTGGATGATACGTATACCGCGAGTCCCACGCTCACGGAATCGTTGGATATCTCAGAGAGCGGGCCGCCGATTAAGAGCAAAGTGGTGTTGAGCCAGTAAGGACCGTTGTATACGGAGCCTCCGGAAACGTTTGCAGGCAGGGAAAAGGAGAGCGAAAAATTGCTCCTGCTGAACGTGATGTATCCGGATCCGGGAAATACTGAAATCATGTACAGAGGTAAGTAGCTGTCCGATACGTAGGGAAGGAGCGAAATGGTGTACGCACGGACTCCGGCCGTCGCGTAATGAACACTGATTACAGGGATGGGTTTAACCACCGGAGGAGTTACAATATTCACGATGCCGACGTGCAGGAAGAGAAAAGCATACCCTCCGGCGCTGTTGTTCGCCTCGACCAGAACCGTTCCGTTGAATGTCGAGGGTCTTTCAGGCGCAGATATGTAGAGTATGCCGGTTCCCGACAGATAGGTTGACACTACCCCGGAAATGATGCTGAAATGCAGATATTGCGCGCTGTTGAAATAAGCGGAAAGCGGAGACGCGAGCGTCACATTCTGCCCCCTGTAGACAGATATGAACGATGGAGGGGCACTTCTGGTGTCCAGCGAAGGAGGCGCCGTTGAAACAACCGAAATAATCTGAATTATGCTGGTGCTCAGATTGTCCGGGTTCGTCGCAGTAATGACAATCGGAAAAGTACGTCCGACAGCAGTCACGGGGAACAGATAGTTCAGGGACTGACCCGAAACGTAGACAAACAGCGAGTTCGTGCTCACGCGTATCTGGTTCACGGCGAAGGGCGACGAGTCGATGAAATACGTGTAATTGAGCAAGTATGTAGTTCCCCCGCGCACTGACATGTAAAGCGGGAGACGGTTTATCCATCCGGGCCTGGGCAGCAGCGTTATGCTGAATTCCATGGACGCACTGTAGCCCTGCCTGTTGATGACCAGAAGCGTTGCATTTGCACGGCCATAAGCGCCAGGGTAAGGAACGAAGGTTATCTGAGTGTTGCCGAAGATGCCTGAACCCAGGGTATAGAAGAGCTTTGCGCCGCCGTAAAGAAACCATTCCATTCCCTGTCCCGTCGGATCGTCTGGATTTGATACATATGCACTGAGGTTCACAGACCATGCATGACCTGCTGGTTCTGTAAGGTTGACGACAGGCGTGACTATCTGCGGGCTGTAGGCCGAAGGCACGACAGTCAGCAGCGAGATGGCATCGAGTCCGGCTGAATAAGCCTCGACGTACGCGGCTGACATGAGGGAAGCCGTAACGTTGAGCATCGCGAAACTCCCGTTGGCATACAGCGTGCCTGCGTTTGTGGACCACACAACATTCACAGGCTGAACATAGTTTCCGTAGGCATCGAAACCTGAAACCTGGAAGAAGTAGCTTCCTCCTGCTAGCACCGTCTCGTTTGACGGGTTTATCTGGAGCGAAAACAGCGATCCTGATGATACAGAAACATTCGCATAACCCGAGACGCCAGTGGTTGCGTCGCTTGCGGTTATCATGCCCACTCCGGCGGTCGTCGCCGTGAAGGTGCCGTTCGGGCTTATGCTGCCTATGCCGCCGGAAACGTTCCATGAAGGCTGCCATGTCGTGTTGACGTTGCCGTAAGCATCACTGGCTGTTGCGGTGAATTTCTCCGTGGAGCCGGCGAGCATTGAATATACAGACGGGCGGACCGCTATACTGCTCACAGGACCTGCGGACACGTGTATTGCAGCGCTTCCCGTAGCACTGCCTGATGAAAAAATGACGGTGAAATTACCCTCTTCAGTGATCACTGCGCTGATGTTCGAAACACCCGAGACGAATGCGGCAGTGTGAGGCGAATAGAGCGATTGCGGCAGAGGCGTTCCGCTGCTATTCACTATCTGCACGGCCGCCGTGCCGTTGAATGAGGTCATATTCAGGCCGTCGTCGGCTACTGCCTGCGCCTCGACTGAAAAGGACGCGCCGGCGGTTGAAGCGGCGGGAGAAGAAACGATAAAGCTGCCCAGCGACGGCAGTACCGTCAGATTATAGCTCTGCAGAAATGTTTCGTTGCCGCCGGAGAGATTCGACTTCGTCCCGGCGGTGACATAAAGAACGTACTTCCCGTAGTGGAGTGGACCGATGACGGCAGTGAAGTTCGATGCATACGTGCTGTATGACGACAGCATCATGCCGACGCCGCTCAGAACGGTGATGTCGCTCTGGTTCACGACGGACAGTGTCGCGTATGCTATGTCCCCGCGTCCCAGTGCATCCGTTACCGACGCACCGACAGTGAAGCTCTGATTGTCATAGATGGTGCTGCCGGCGGATATCGCCACACCCGAGATACGCGGCGTCAGTGAAACACTGAAGCTGGACGGCGTGGAATTGTAGTCGAACTCCACATACACAGATGCGAGGGAATTCGCGTCAGTCCTGGTGACGTTCAGAATCAGGCCGCTGCCGGCGGAAAGCCTGTACGGCTGGGGGGAAATATTCATTGTCACGTTGACCTGCTCGTTCGGTACCAGGGATATGCTGCCAGTCGAGCCCTGTGTGATTTTGTGCACCTGGCCCGCGGTATCGTTCTGTAGCGTCACAGTAAAATTGAAGGGTATGCCGGTGGATGTGTTCGACGGTGTGAGATAGAGCCTGACGGTAACGGTGCCGTTCAACATAACTGGAACGCCTACCGACGGATAGGCGATCCACCGGAATGAATCATACGGCGGAGAGTTGTTCAGCAATATACCCTGATAGCTGCTGCTTATGAAATTCGGATTCAGCGGGTTGTAGGGTCGGGAGGTGTTTGCCCAGTCATAGCGTTTGCCGGGATGCCCGAAACCGTGCTGATCGTCATGGAGATAGAATGTCGTGGTCGAGCTTGCCGGGGCTGGAGAGCCCTGGGCATTCTGCGAAAAAAACACGAATGAGGAAGAGAGCAGGAGGAAGACAACGAGCAGCGCCCCGCCCATTCCATGTTTGTGATGCATCTGCAACTCTCCTCGTACACATCAGCGGAGCAGGGGATAAGAATGATGCTGCACTACTTTCTTGCAGTCAGCATGGAAGCAAGGCGCATGAAGGCAGCTTCCACATTCTCACCGGTCTTGGCGCTCGTAACCATTGCTGGAGAGCCGTATGATGTGGCAACCTTGTCTATATCCTGCCTCGTTACGACAATCTGATCAACAAGATCGTTCTTGTTACCGATGAATATCATCGGTATATGGCCGGTGATGCTCTCCATCGACTTGATCCAGTATTTCAGTTCATCCAGGGATTCCCTGTTTGTCACATCGCAGACGCAAACAGCCGCTTCCGCCCCGTAGAAATATGATTCCCTGAGCAGCTCTCTGAATCCCTTCTGGCCCATAATGTCCCATACAAGCATGGACAGGCTGACTTCACGGCCGTTATCCCTCTTTACGTTGACCTCCTTCTTCGTTACCTTCGTGCCTATGGTTGACGTATACTTGTCGTCGAACGAGTCCAGCACGAACCGCCTTATAAGACTGGTCTTGCCTACATTGTTGTCACCGACCAGACAGACTTTAGTTTTTATTTCCTCATTCAGCTGAATCACCATCAATTTGCACAGCAAACAGCATGCTCAGTAAAGATAGTGTAGCAATCACTCATAAATATATTTCATCACACTTCCATGAAATGAGATTGACGAATATTCATCTACCTGTGAACTTCGGCGGTCGTTTGGAAAGGAATGCGTCCATTCCCTCCTTCTGGTCGGCAGTCGAGAAGAGGGAATAGAACATACGCCTTTCGATCCTGAGACCCTCAGCCAGACCAACGTCCTGCGAAGCGTCAACGGCCTCCTTGGCCAGCATCAGTGACAGCAACGATTTCTGCCCTATGAGTCCTGCAATTCTGACTGCCTCATTGAGCGCCTGGCCGCGCTGCACCAGTGAACTGAGGAGGCCCATTCTGTCAGCCTCCTCCGCACTGAACAGCTCACCCGTCAGTATATAACGCATGGCTCTGTGACGGCCAATGCTCCTGGTCAGTCTCTGAGTCCCTCCCGCACCCGGCATAATCCCGAGGTTTACCTCAGGCTGGCCGAATTTTGTACCTTCTGAGGCAACAATAATGTCGCAAGACATGGCGAGTTCGCATCCGCCGCCTAGCGCATAGCCCTCGACTGCGGCGATCAGCGGCTTCCTGAACCGCTCCATGGCGTCCCATACCGAGAAATCGTCATCTGCTGCAAAAGAGGCAAATGTCTTGCCGGCCATATCTTTAATGTCTGCACCGGCTGAAAATGCCCTTTCTCCTCCGGTAATGATGCATGATTTCACGCCCGAGTCCCTGTCCTCCTCCGCGAGTGCCTCCGCTATGTGTGAAACAAGTTTAAAACTCAGCGCATTGAGCACGTTGGGCCTGTTGAGCCTTAGTATTGTGAAGCCTTCCCTCTTTTCGACAACTAGATCGTCGTAAACATTATTACCGGGCATAGAAGACAGATGTGCTTCCGCCGTTAAATTGTTTCCACGAGTCGAACAACCGCTGGGCTTCACGCCTCTTCCGGCCAATATCGCCAAATCTATCGCTAAACGGGATTGCGGTGCGGTGCAGGTTTTCCCTGCCGTGCGGCCGTGGCGTCTGTGGCGTCACAATATGGCAATTCGAGGTTATCTGGCAACGGAACGGTATACAGCCAGCAATCAGGGCAGGAAATGCAGCGCAATTTCGGCAAGCGAAGCGGTGCCCAGCCGCAGCACGTCTTCGTCGACTGTGAACATGCTGCTGTGATTTGGATAGACACAGCCTTTGGTTTCGTTCATCGTTCCAAGGAAATAAAAAGTTCCTGGCGCCTTCTGAAGAAAACGCGAGAAGTCTTCGCCGCCCATAACCGGATCGGTTTCAATGACCTTACCCGATTCCATATTGCGCAGAAGAGACTGCACCCTTTCAGTCGCCTTTCTATTGTTTACCGTCACAGGATAGGCGTTCTCCATGAAGCTCACTTCGCATCCGGCACCAAAGGACCTGCATATGGACTTAGCAATGCTTGATGTGAGCGACTTGGCCCTCAGTCTTGTCCTGGTGCTGAATGTTCTTATTGTGCCTTCGAGCGTCACTTCGTCAGGTATAATATTGTCCTTTGTTCCCCCGTGAATGCTGCATACCGAGAGCACGAACGGTTCTATAGGGTCGATAAAGCGCGATGAGATGCCCTGCAGCGACGAAACTACCTGCGCGGCAATGAATACAGGATCTATGGACATGTGGGGAGCGGAGCCATGTCCTCCCTTTCCCATGACCCTGATGCGGAAGGAGTCTGGTGATGCCATAATCGGGCCGGGACGCAGCGCAAACGTTCCTGAGGGGTATGCTGAAGAGATGTGCAGGCCGAAGACGTATGATACTTTGGGGTCGTTCATAACTCCGTCGTCTATCATGGGTCCGGCACCGCCGCGTCCTCCATGCTCCTCTGCAGGCTGGAATATCAGCTTTACCGGGCCCCGCAGCTCGCTTTCGTGTCGCTTCAGCAGCATTGCGGCACCCAGAAGCATTGCCACATGCGTGTCATGACCGCAAGCATGCATAATGCCCTGCCTCTCTGACCTGAATTCGACCGGGGCACTCTCCTCCAGCGGCAGCGCGTCCATGTCTGCCCTGAGCGCGATGCACTTTCCCTCCGAAGCACCGTTGAGCAGGCCCACGACACCCTTTCCTCCGACTCCTGTTCTGACAGGAATACCGATGGATTTCAGCGTCGATGCGACGAGCGCAGCGGTTTCGTTTTCCTGAAAAGAAAGCTCGGGTTTCCGGTGTATCTTCCTTCTGATGGCAATAATGTCGCCTTCAAAATCATGTGCTTCGTTGTATATCGGGGACATGAACCGAAAAGCGGGTATGAATATAAATCGATATTTCAGCAAATTGGCCGTTTCAACAGACGGCGTTGACCTGCCGGAGAAGATAATAGAAGATGACGAGTGTCATCAACATGCATCATTGGGAACAATAGGCCGTGTCCAAATCCTGGAGAAACGGTACAGTCTGTAGATGGTTTGTGCACAGCGCAGCGCTTATAGAAACATTTATTAATATTTATTAACGCTACTAAAAGCACCATGGCGTGACAGAAGTCCCAATATGGGTCGAATGTCTCCAGACATTCACTTTGTTGGGCTGTTTTCGGAACACTGACCTGTTACCGCTGCGAAGCAGATTTATAAGCAGGAACGGCTCTCCGTGAAATTTGCAGTGTCGAATATGACTGCAGGGCATCGGAAGTGCGGTCACAAGGAGGGCATTTTGCATGAGTACCGTTCCGGAAGATCTGTATTACACGAAAACGCATGAATGGGTGAGAAAGGAAAAGGAAGGCTACAGAATCGGCATCACGGATCACGCACAGTCGGAGCTCACTGATGTTGTTTATGTCGAATTTGAAAAGCCGGGCAAGAATGTGAAGACCGGAGATGTTGTTGCAAGCGTAGAATCAGTGAAGACTGTTTCAGAGATATACGCACCCGTGGACGGCACAATAATTTCCGTCAACGAAGCAGTCGCGAAGAAGCCCGAACGCATCAACCAGGATCCGTACGGAGAAGGATGGTTTATCGTGCTCAGGCCCGCATCGGGTGGCGAAGGCCTGCTTTCTGCCCCGGATTACAGGAAGGCGATTGGTGAATAAGAATGGCTGTCCAGATTATCACAGGACTCAAGGAAAACGAAGGCGCCAGATATGCGCTGATATGCGGAGACCCTGAAAGGGTGCCACGAATCGCGTCAAGGCTTTCTTCTGTGAAGAAGGTGAGGCATGTCAGGGAGTTCAATATCATGTCGGGCAAACTGCTCGGCGAAAGGGTCCTTGTTGCATCCACCGGCATCGGCGGACCGTCGACTGCCATTCTCATGGAAGAGCTTGCAAATACCGGGACGGACACATTCATACGTGTCGGAACTTCAGGCGGTATTGCGGAAGGACTGAGGAAAGGCGATCTAGTCATCACAACCGCAGCCTACAGGAGGGACGGAACGAGCCGCAGCTATGTTCCCGATACGTTTCCGGCGGCTGCGCACCACGAAATCATCGGTGCACTCATGCACGAGGCTGAGGAGCGCAAGTGCACATTCCAGAAGGGAGTGACGCTGTCAGTTGACGGTTTCTATTCAGAGAACAGGATATTAAATGATGACAGGGTGATATCGATGTCCCGCGGAGGCTTCATGCTGTCGCATACAGCCGGAAATCTGGACGATGCGAAGAAGATGGGGGTCAAGAACATAGAGATGGAGATGGGCACCGTGCTCACGTTGACGACGCTGTGGAATATCAGGGGAGGGGGCATCTGCCTAGTCTCGGATGTTGCGCCATGGCATGAGACAGAGGACATCATCGACCCGGAATCAGGCATGGACAGTTGCGTCGACACTGCCGTCGGTGCGCTGATCAGGGTGATAGGCGCTGACAGGGAGCGTGGCAATTAGCTGTCAAAGCGTCGATCTGGGATTGTTGTAGAACCACTGCATCTGAGGAGGCTCTATGTTGAGCTGCCAGAGCAGGGCAATGAGTTCACCCATATGGTAGAGTTGCTCAGTGAATGTCTGCAGGAGGCATTCCTCGACTGAGAGGTTGAAAACGGCGCCCTTCATTGTCCTGAGACTTACTTTTCTACGAAGCTCTTCATTGTCTGCTGAAGCGAGGAACGAGGCTGTCCTGGATTCCACTGCGTCCAGATGCCTGACTACAGATGCGAAATCGGGATAATCCTCAGATTTCTTCCTGACATAGGCATCCTGCTTGCCCGGTATAACAAAATTGACGATCATGTCCTCGTTGTCGATCATATGAAGCATTATGTTTTTCATGCTGTAGAAGCTCGCCTCCATATTCCTGTCCACTGTTTCCTGTGGAAGGGCGGAGAGAGCGGTTGCGAAGCGCCTTCTGACCGTGCTGCAGTATGTTATGAGTTCCCTTATTTCCACCATATCACAGCATATAGACATCAGATTAATGTGTTTTCAGTATTAAGAGGAAGAGAAACTATGCCGGCGCACAGCGTGTGGGGTCAGCTTTGCCTGTTGCGCGAAACACCGTCAAGGAAGTCTGCAACGCGGGATATGAAACGCTCCCTCTCCTCCCACATGGGCAGATGAGAGCTGTTCCTGAATATAACCAGCCTGGAGTTCCTGATGCCGTTGCTTATCTGCCTGGCGACTCTGGGTGTAACTTCATCATACCTGCCGCCAGTGACGAGCACCGGCACCCTTATCTCCCCGAGCCTTGACGAAATATCCCAGTAGCGTATGTTGCCAGTGATGGTGAATTCATTTGGGCCGTTCATCGTGCCGTATACGGGCAGACTCGTGTTATTCATCGATTTAATGAGATCATCGGGCCAGACCGGCAGCCTGCAGAGATGGCGCCTGTAGAACACTTCCACTGCCTTCAAGTAGTCCGGATTGCTGAATTCGCCTTTCTCTTCATACCTCGTCAGTGTCTTCCTCACGCGAGCAGGAAGGAGAGACTTCAGCCTCTCCATCTCGGAAATCGTTAGAGGCACGCTAGCAATGCCTCCCACCGTCACAATGCTGAGCAGATTGCGCTGATATTTCAGCGCGTAGGCAAGGGCAAGAAGGCCGCCGTAACTTGAACCCATAAGGTGAATTCTGCCCAGCCGCATCACCTTCCTGAGTTCCTCAAGCTCCTCGACTCCCCTCTCTATCGTGAAGAGTGACGTGTTGGGCGGAAGTTCTGACTTTCCGCAGCCAAGCTGATCGTACAGAAGAACACGGTAACCGTGTCCGGCCAGATCCGCCATGGGAAGAAGATAGTCGTGCGTTGCGCCTGGTCCGCCGTGCAGGCACACCACCGTGCCTCTGAACGGTGAGTCGCCGAATAGTCTGTAGAATAACCTGTGGCCCAGTATCCTAACATGGCCCTTCCTTTCTCTAACGTGCACCATGCGTGGTCATTTATGGCGTAGGATAAAAGCACTACGCCAGCCGAAACGTGCATGATGCGATCGACCTGAGCTGTCATACTGATGGCGTGACTGCCGTTCAGTGCAAACCAACTTTGAGCACTTTCTTGTCAATCTTGCCAGTACTGGTCTTTTCGAGTGCGTCGACAAATATGAACTGATCAGGTATCCAGAATTTTGCGATCCTGCCGACATCCACCAAACCTGAAAGAGTCTTCACAATGTCGCCGGAGGTCACATCGCCTTTCGCCACGATGAAAGCGACGGGGCGTTCACCCCACGTTTCGTCTTTCCTGCCCACAACGGCAACTTCCGCAACTCCGGGACACGTGCTTATTGCATCCTCGAGCAGCAGGGATGGAATAAATTCGCCGCCCGATTTCACGGCATCCTTCTCCCTGTCAACGATCTGCAGATAACCATATCCGTCCAGAACTGCCAGATCGCCGGTATGCAGCCAGTCCCCTTTCCACAGTTCTGCTGTCTTCTCCTCATCTTTGTAATATCCCTTTGTCAGCCATGGAGAGCGTACAACAATCTCGCCGATGCTCTTCCCGTCGTGAGGAACTTCCTTCCCTGAACTGTCGAGCACCCTGATGTGCACAAGCGGCACAGGATAGCCAGTCTTGAGACGGAATCCGTTCCTCTCCTGTTCCGTCATCTGCAGGACTGCGTGACTGAACGTCGCCAGGGTCAGGACAGGAGCGGTTTCCGAAAGACCGTATCCGGAAAACGTATGTATGCCGAGCTGCGCCGCCTTTTCGGAAAGTCCCTTGGGAAGTGCTGCACCGCCCACCACCACCCTGAGGTTGAGTCCAGAAAGATATTTTGGCGCATCCGGATGGCTGATCATCAGATAAAGCACGGACGGCACCATCGCCATGAGCGTCACCTTTTCATTCCTTATAGTCCTCAGAAGTTCGGGTATCTCGTATTTTCCAGGCATCACGTATTTCATGCCCTTCAGCAGATTTGAGAACGGCAGACCCCAGCTGTGAACATGAAACAGAGGAACCAGGGGCATCCAGACATCCTCGTTCGTCATCTTTATCGGCGGATCGGAAAAACTGGATATACCGCAAAGCGAGTGAAGAACGATCTGCCTGTGGGTGAATGTGACGCCCTTGGGCTTACCTGTCGTCCCCGACGTATAGAATATTGTGGCTGTCTCGTTCTCGTTAACCTGTGGCAGTTCAAAATTTTCAGGCGGGTTGAGGTCCTTCAATGAAATCGATCCGGGAAGCGTTGATTTTGCACCCTTTTCACTGACCACAATCCATCCCCTTATGAACTTGAAGAGATCGGCGTGCTTTTCGGCGACGGGAAGGAAGTCATCACGTATGATTGCATACTTGTCGCCGGCATGCTGCATCGTGTAGTACATGACTTCTGGTGGATAACGGATGTTCACTGTGTGCAGTATAGCGCCAAGTGAAGGGACGGCAAAGTATGACTGCAGGTACGGGATGGAGTCGTAATCCAGTACTGCAACTACATCTCCCCGGCCAACGCCGAGTTTACTGAGACCGCCGGCAAGGTGTTTTACATCCCCCATGAACTGTGAATATGTGAAGTGATCTCTATCCCTGAATGATATGGTCTGATTGGGGTTTCTCTCAATCGCGGACGCTATCAATTCTCCGATCGTAAGCTGGAAGTCAAAGAAGGACATGATTCTTACATAGTGAATCGTATCTTAAATTATACCTCGTTCAGTTTATGTGTTTCGGCACATAGTCATGCGAATAAACTGAAACGCGATGGAGCGTCGGTTAAACTTTATTAAGATATCCTTATTGCAGTCTCGCCGCTTTGAAGAGGGAGACTCTCTGCGGGCTTATCTGGAAGGGAGAATGCGTAACAGTGCTGGTCAGTGTGATTGTTACAGTGAGGAACGAGGGACGGAACATTTCCGACCTGCTTGAAAGCCTGATCAGGCAGAATGTTGAAAAAGAGGTGATAATTGTGGATGCGTTCAGCACAGACAATACGGCGGATATTGTCCGTTCCTACGCTGCCCGTTATCATTTCATAAAACTGTATTTGAAGAGCGGGAAGAGAGGGGAGGGAAGAAACTTCGGCATTCAGAGGTCAACGGGCGATATTGTCGCATTCATAGACGGAGACTGTAACGCCTCTGATCACTGGCTTGAGGAGATTGTGACATCGCTGGAATCAGTTGATGCTGTCGCAGGCAGGACCATTTATGTCGGAGAGGGCCCTTACAGCGGGCTGGAGAGAGTTGAACTTTACAGAAGAGGGCTGGATGTCACATATCCCTCCTGCAATCTCGCATATAGGCGCACAGTCCTGACTGACGTCGGCGGTTTCGATTCATGGTTTATAACGGCAGAAGATATTGATCTCAACATAAGGACCGTGGACAGGGGCTATGACCTGGCGTACAATGAAAAAGCGGTTGTTCATCACAAGACGCGTGAATCGCTTTACGCTTTCTCAAGACAGGCATTCTGGAACGGAGCGGGCAGAAAGCAGCTGACGCTCAAATACGGCAGTCTATGGAAGAGTTACAAGCCGCTGGAAATGCTCCGGCGAAAAGTGACGTATTACGGTTCGGTGAGGGTTGTTATGGCGCTTTTCGGCTACGTTGCTTATAAACTGTACGGTCAGAAACGAAAAGTGCCCTTTTGAGAGAAGCCGTTGCTTTAGCAACAATTATTAGGGTTTACAGGTTAAACATTGATGTTGCATGTGATTTCAATAGTGATTCCTACAATAAATGAGGAAGAGTCGATAGGCCAGGTTATAGACAGGATAGCAGACGCGATGAAGTCTACTGGCCGGGAGTACGAAATCATAGTGGTGGATACGAATTCCAGGGACAGAACCGTAGAAATAGCGAGAAGCAGGGGATGCAACGTCGTTGAGGAAAAGAGGCGCGGTTATGGAAGAGCCTACAAAACGGGTTTCGCTGCATCAAAAGGGAATGTGATAATAGCCATGGACGCAGACTCGTCTTATCCGCCGGAAGCCATACCCCGTCTGCTTCAGTCGTTTGACGACGGTAATTTTGATTTCATTACAGCCAACAGATTCGTTTCCATGGACAGAGGGGCGATGAACAGAACGCACAAGTTCGGGAACTGGGTGCTCAACATCGCCACCAAACTGCTTTTCCGGGTATCGATAACAGACTCCCAGAGCGGTATGTGGATTATGAAGAAGGAGGCATATGAGGGGCTCAACGTGACAAGCAACGGCTTCCCGTTCTCAGAGGAGATAAAGATCCGTGCAGCCAGAAGCCTCCGGTTTATGGAGGTGCCGATAGATTTTGTGGAACGAAAGGGAGAGAAAAAACTCAGCACTTGGAGAGATGGATGGAATAACTTGAAGTTCCTTCTCAAACTACGATTTTCACGCGACTTCTGAGAAGCCTCTTAATACGAAAATCGATATAATATTACTAAAATAGTGCTGTAACCTGGGCTGAAACCGCTTAAATAGTTATTTAAATACATATGAATTTCATTATTTCAGGGAAACACTTATGCCGAAAATCAAAATTGAAAATGTTGTTGCATCCACTTCACTCGGTGAGGAGCTAGATTTACAGGCAATTGCACTTGCTCTTGATGGTGCGGAATACGAGCCTGAGCAGTTTCCTGGACTCATTTACAGACTGAAGGAGCCGAAGACTGCCACGCTGCTTTTCAGGAGCGGAAAAGTCGTATGCACAGGTGCGAAGAGTCTTGAAGAAGTCAAACTTGCAATCAGCAAGGTGTCAAAACAGATAGGCAAGGCAGGCATAATAATCAAGATAGAGCCCAAGATCGAAGTTCAGAATATTGTCGCATCGTCTGACCTGGGTCAGGAAATCAACCTTAATGCCATAGCCATAAGCCTGGGGCTGGAAAAAGTTGAGTACGAGCCTGAGCAGTTTCCTGGACTCGTTTACAGGCTGGACTCTCCAAAAGTCGTCGTACTGCTCTTCGGAAGCGGCAAGCTTGTCTGCACAGGAGCCCGTAAACCATCGGACGTAGGAGACGCGGTGCAGAAGATAATGGAAGAGTTGCAGGGTGCGGGACTTCTCCACTGATCATGAAGTATCCGGTGTTTGATAATCACGTGCATCTTCAGCGCGGCGGAAGATTCATTGATGCGGCGATCGAATTCGAGAGAAAGGGAGGAAGCTCAATGCTGCTTGTCAATCTTCCGCCCGACGGCGATCCTTGCTCGCCTGATTTCTTCGAAATCATGTACAGTGAGGCGGAGAGCATAAGGGATGCAGTAGTGGAACATACTGGACTGACAGTACTTCTCGCCGTAGGTCCTTATCCTGTAACCTTCATTGAAATGGCACGTGAAGAGGGACTCCAGGCTGCAGAAGAGAAGATGATTACAGGGGTGGAACTCGCAGCAGCTCACGTCCTTGACGGAAAGGCCGATGCAATAGGCGAGGTAGGCAGGCCGCATTTTCCCGTGCCTGAAGAGGTTATGGAAGCAAGCAACAGAATCATGACAGAATGCATGAAGAGTGCGAAGGAAGCTTCATGCGCGGTTGTGCTGCATACAGAAGATCCGTATCCGTCCATGATGTCTGGCATAGCGGACCTGGCCGACGGTGCAGGAATAGAAAGGGGGAGAGTAGTGAAGCACCACTGCACTGATCTCATCACTCCTGCAGAGAACAGCGGGATCTTCCCGTCTGTAAAGGCGACAAGAGAGCTCGTACAATCTTCAGCGGCGAAGGGTACGCGATTCATGATGGAGACAGACTACATCGATGATCCGAAGCGGCCCGGAGCCATCCTTGGAATCGGCACAGTACCCAGGAGAACGAGAGAACTTATTGAAAGCGGCGAGTTCGACGACAGCATTGCCTGGAAGATACACGGTGACAATCCCTCGGCGGTGTACGGCAACGATCGTGTATCGGCACGCAGTCACGGCCGATGATTTCAGCGTATCGAGAAGGAGGAAAATTCGCCTGTATACTTCATGTTCGTTGCCTCAACAGAAGAAACATGCGCCTGGGCGATGCCCATTTTGCAGCGTTCAATAACAAACCGGACGGCCTGCTCCTCCCCCTCAAAAACTGCTTCCACTGTGCCGTCGTCCCTGTTCCTGATCCATCCGGTTACTCCGCTCTCTTTTGCGAATTCCACGGCATGAAATCTGAAACCCACGCCCTGCACACGTCCTCTGAACCTGACCGTCGTTCTCACCTTAGCCATGACCCAGCACATCCGCACTCCCAGCATTCGGCCCTGAAACGCTCGCTTCAATCGCCTGCTTTAATGTGAAGCGCCACACACGGCGTGTCACCTTTATTAAAGCCATCGTGAAGAGCTCCCATTGCAATGGGAAGACGAAAGCGGGTGACAAATATATTACAATGCCTGGATATGCCCAGGACTGCAGGGCAGGGCATGCCGGAAATCACTCGTCTGGAGAGAACGTCTGATCAGACGGTTCTCCGAAGTCCATCCAGTGTCCCTCCGGCTGTTCCCGCTGGAGCACGAACAGCCACCGATTTCGACGGGAGGGGCCCTGTATTTATAAGGTGTAGGATGTCACTAAATTATCGTCGCATGAGTGATGATGTGCCGGTGCAGTAGCATGCCGAGGATTGCATTGAAATTTGCCTATGAAGGAACAAGTTTCTCCGGATACCAGCGTCAGCCTGGCGCAAGGACAGTGGAAGGAGACGTGATAAAAGCGCTGGTCGACATCAGGGCAATATCCGGCGCCGCAGAAGCAAACTTTGTCAGTGCAAGCAGAACCGACAGAGGCGTTCATGCGATTGCAAATGCAGTTGCCTTCGACACTTCATTCGATCCTGACAAACTTGCAGGAGCGCTTAATGCCAGATGCAGGGACATACTCTTCCATTCATACCTGCTGGTCCCGGCTTCATTCAATCCGAGAAAAGCTGTTATGAGACATTACCGTTATCTGCTGTTCGGATGCGGGAACACTGAGAAACTACGCGGCGCGCTCGCTCTTTTCACCGGGCGCAGGGATTTCATCAATTTCTCCAAAAGCGGTGCGGCGGGAAGGTTCAGGAGCATAGAGAGAATAGATGTTACAGAACGTGAGAGATGGACGGAGATAGATTTCTACGGCAGAAGCTTCCTGCACAACATGCTCAGGCGCATTGTGAGCGCGGCAACTATGGTTTCGGACGGAAGGGCGGAAATGGAGGACATAAGTCTTGCGCTTGAGGGTAGAGAACGGATGAGTTTTGGTCTCGCAAGACCGGAATTCCTGATACTGATGGACGTGGACTACGGCATGCGGTTCGTGCGGGCGCAGTATTCGCCGGACTCCGCAGAGAGATGGAAGGATAAGCTTTCCCGCATTGAAACGCTGGAATATCTGTATCGTTTGATGCCGAAATGAGGTCTCAATGAAATCAGTTGCCCTCACTGGAACACCCGGAACCGGAAAGAGCACAGTAGCACATGTGCTGAAGGAGCGCGGATACCGCGTCATCGGAGTGATGGAGATGGTGCGTAGGACCGGCACCAGTTACACCTACTCCGCCAGGGACAGGTGTCATGTTGTGGATACGGACGAACTGGCAAGGCGCAGCGCCGCGCTGTGGCGCGCCGGAGTTGAAGGAGTCACGATCGTCGAGGGGCACCTTGCGCATTATGCATCCTGCGACATGGCCATAGTGCTCAGATGCCGTCCATCAGAACTCTTTGCGAGACTGGAGAAGAGGGGATGGAAAAAACAAAAGATTCAGGACAATGTGCGCTCGGAAGTTCTCGATGTCATACTGATTGAAGCGATGGAAAGGATAAAGTGCATTCACGAAATGGATACGGGCAGCATGACGCCTGCGGACGCCGCCGACGCGGTCGAAATGGCGATAAACGGAAGAAGCAGGAACCCGCCGGTGACATCCAGATGGAGAGGTGAAATTGAAAAATGGTTTTAGACAGGGTGAGAGAGTCCTCGGAGAGGATAGTTGATCCTATAGCACGAAGGATGGCAAAAATCAATCCAAACACGGTCAGCTGGATTGCATTCGTGCTTGCGGCGTTTGCCGCCGTTCTCCTTGCAGGCTCCTCCATAGCGACGCGTGACCTGCTGATTGGCGCCTTTGCTTTCATACTGGTGAGCGGCACATTTGATGCGCTGGACGGAGCCGTAGCACGTGTTTCCGGCAAGAGCAGCCAGAAAGGCGACTTCCTTGACCATGTCCTCGACAGGTATGCAGACATAGCGCTCATACTGGGTTTCACCTTCAGCTTCTATTCGGCAGGGCTAGCGCTGGGCATGTTCGCGTTGATAGGCGTCTTCATGACCAGCTATCTCGGAACACAGGCACAGGCGGTTGGGCTGAAGAGAAATTACGGAGGCATTCTTGGCAGGGCGGACAGACTCGTCTACATGCTTGTTGCCGTTGCGGTGGAATATCTCTACGGCACATCGCACTACGGACCGCACGGCGCAACATTCCTCTTCCTCACGCCGTTTGAGTGGCTCCTCCTGTTCTTTGGCATCGCCGGGAATCTCACGGCTGTCTGGAGGGCGATCGCTTCCTGGAGGGAGATTTAGCGGGCCTGCCCTTGGTTATGTAATACGTAAGAGGATGTTTCATCCATTCCCTGCCGCACAGGCTGTCCGGATTGTAGCATATGCCGTAGGACTTCATGGTGCTGCATTCCGGGACGGAGTACTCCGTCGACGATATCCTTCCGGTTATATGTTCAATCTGATATCTCGTCTTGTCGGCACGGAAATCGGGCACAGAACTGAACAGATCGAATATCTGTTCCGCACTCATGCCTATCGCGTGCAGAAACGTCACTATGGCGAATCTGCCCATCTGCGGCACATTCTGAGATGTCTGTATCTGACGGAGTATTTCCTTCATGCACGGAGGATATCTTGCCTCGCTTATGTCGCCCAGATTGTTCTTCTGAAACTCTGCTTTCTTTTCATTCAGCACCGTTGCGACTTCGTGTATCTCTGCGGAGAGCGAACTGCGAATCTCGTCGGTGTACGGCGGCAGCCTCTCTGACAGATGATCGGTAACGGCCTGTTCCACAAGCCTGATAAGACGCTGGCGATCCACCGTGACTCTTCCCTTTCTCAGACGCTGGTAAAGCAGTTTCCAGTCGGGTGAGCGCATCTTCGAGGAGTACTTCAGAAATGCGGTGAAGTGAATCGAGTACACCCCCTTTCCCTCTTCCTCCTCAACAGGTTCAATGCCGAATTCCTTTGCCATCGGCATTATCAGAGCGTGATTCCGCGCGAGCAGCGCACCGGCAGCCTTGCCCTCCGTCACCGCGACCCTGTTTACGAGAAACCTGTCACCGATGACAGAGCATATCATCCTTGAGACGGCAAAGGAGAGTATTTCCTGCCTGCATTCCTCCTCTGTCGAGAGTCTGCGTTCGCCCGTCTCCATGTTGTTCAGGGCGGAGAGTGTCCTTTCCTTCCCCCGCACTCTCACCATCTCATAGAGGGGACTCCTGAGCATGACAGCTAAGTCGTACATTTCCGGATGCGCGGCCACGTATGTCCTCACGGCCTGCGTATACGGGAACATGGCCATGTTCCTGACGTTGTCGAGACTGGACAGCATGCTCTCAAGAAGAAATAGAGACTGTGCATTTAAAACAGTGATGGAACGTAGACCGAAAACTTGCGGCCAGAGAACATTTGGTCTAGCCAAGGTGTATTGAAACGGAAGCTTCAGAGCAGCGTTATCTCAATGGACTCTACGCTTCTTATTCCATTGATGCTTTGAAGTGCCTTTTCCACGCTGTCAGAAGTGCCTTCCCTGTCCTCGGCAACAATCATGACTTCAAATGAGCTCAGGCCGAAGGCAATCGGCACTATTCTGCCGTCCCTGAGTTCTGAACCTCCGGGCAGTTTTGACGTTATGACCCTGTCGATACCTGTAAAATCGAAATCGGTTGATTCAGGCATGAGTCTGTACGTCATGGCCACTTTTCCCATTTGCAGACCTCATTAATCATGGTCCAGAAAAGCCACATGAACTGCATGTGTACCTTATGCCCTGATCCCTGCACTGGGCACATCTTCCAATCCTGTTCTGCCCGCAGCTTGGGCACATGAAGGAAACTACGCCTGTATCTACGAGCCTTATTCCGCATGAACTGCAATTCAAATCGTTGGATGTCATCGGCAGCTTTCTGAAACCATACCCATATATAACACCTGACATACTCCCCGCCGTAAACAGCGGGGGTTCCTGGGCGCGTGGTATTCATGGACGGGAAATCGCCGTAATTTATGGGCATTGGGGAGTCATAATATGCTCATGAATCCCGCTGCTTCTTCTGACATGACAAAGCACTCACAAATCCTACTGCTTCTTCCCTTTGACGCGCTCAATAGAAAGGGCCACACCTATCGTTGCAACAACAGCAATGATCGTGACTACTACAGCATAGACAAACATTGGAAGGAGGGTTCCGGTCGTCCCGAATATCTGCTTGAACAAAGCCAATATGAATCCGTTCCATGCAAGAGCAGCAACGAGGCCGAAAGCTGCGGTTATCAGCGCAGAGAAATTGGTCAATACCTGTTCTTTAAAACCTGCCTTCTGCGAATCAGCCATATTGCGGACAATTCAGTATTGAATATCCATTATAAATCACAAACGGAGGTGGGTCGGTGCGAGTGCTCCGCCCGTCGGGCAAATTGAAGGCACAGCCAGAAACTTCATCCGAAAACGTGGAATCGCCCGAAGGTCCGTACAGCCGACAACAATCTGATCGGCACTCAGATCACAGATTCATCTTCATTTCGTTTGACTCCTGGAAACCCGCTTTAAGGTAAAGGTTCCTGCCGTATACTGATGCATGGAGGACCATACGGCTGCATCCTTTCAGTCTGCTGAATTCGATGGCTCTGTTGAGTACAGCTGTGGCGACACCCATTCTGCGATATTTCTCCTCCGTGTACATGGGACCTTGTCAAATTTTCCTTGATATTCCAGCAGCTTTATGGTTTCTGCGTACTCCGCCCGCTGCAGTCACACCTCTCGTCGTCAGTTGCAGACAGCGACATGGTTGCAGCAGCGAACACAGTCAGTGTTGTGCGGAAATAACATGTTTCGGCGACCTCCCCCTGTCGCCGTTTAAATAGCCTGCATGACTGGAATGATGCATGCGGACGGCACGTTATCTGCACTGTGTCAGTGTCTGCTGTGCCGTTACAGGGGTGGAAGGTACATGTCTGCTGTGAAGGGTGTGAAGTTCGGCTATGAGCACAGTGCCGAACTGGCACGGGTGCTTTCACTGTTCCGCGACATGGTGAATGATGCCATACGCATATGTATTGCAGAGAACATCAACGGACGACTCAATCTGCGCAACCGCATATACAGGGAATTCATAGACCGTTACAGTCTTGCGAGTCAGTATCCGTACTCTGTTGCAGAGATTGCATGGTCCATTGTAAAGAAACACAGAAGATGGCACAGGGTGCCTGTCGCCAGGCACCCGATGATGAAACTCGACAGTTCTGCGTACACAATCAATAATGGTGTAATGAGCATCGCATACGGACAGGGAAGGAACGGACAGCGCATATGCGTCAGACTGAAATTCGGTGAATACCAGAGACTGTTTATGGAAGACAGAACACTGAGTATGGGTTCGGTCACAATCACTGCTGACGCAATAGTTGTCGCATTCACAAGGAACATTGCGGCAACAGCACCGGTCGGGA